>JACQYX010000036.1:1868-11200 GCA_016207985.1 Ignavibacteriales bacterium
GAACTTTATAACTTGTCTACCTTACAAACAAATCCCCTACCTGTACGATCTTCACGTTGTCTGTTGACACCTTCAATGGGAAGACATTTATTTCTTTATCTTCTTCAAGCACAGATTCCGGTTTCGGAGTCTTGTACGTGATCGAGCTTGGTGCATCATTTACGAGTGCATCCTTGAACGATTGTGCATCCTTTGTTATAACTGCGATCTTCATGTTTTTAAACTGCCAGTGTTTCTTGATGGCAGCATTCACATCTTCTAACTTTATTTCATTCATCATCTTGCGGTACATTTCAAGATGGCTCCCGCGAATGTTATAAAACTTATCATCGATTGCATAGCCGAGACGCTCCATCGTTGTCGGTGCGAAGTGAAGAATGTAGTTCCTTAAGAATTTTTTTGTAAGGTTAAACTGATCTTCGGTTAACCCGTTCTCAACGAGTTTTTTAAACTCACGCAGTGCGGCGCGCAACGCGAAGTGGCGTGTCTCGTTCGGGACAGGGCGAAGCCAGATTTCAAATATTTGATGTCTACGGCATACATTCTGAGGGGGAAGCTGATATCTTCCACCGTTTGGGAAATTTTCGATGTATGCATAATCACCGTAATTCAATCCACGCACTTCACGTATCACCTGATACAAATGACTGCTCGAATTACGGTGCTCGCCTAACCACGAGGTTGCAATTGCCAATGCGTACCAGTCTTTCGTCCCTCGTTGCACGTTAATCGGAAAACCCATGCTGATTGCTGTTGCAGGTGCATCTTTTTCAACAATGGTTACATCAAAACCGTCAATCGGATTTGCTTTTGGTTTTTGGATTGCTCTCGGCACACCTCCGGGAAGTTTAGCTAAATCGATTTTCAGATTGTCGATTAAGGTCATATCGTACCCGCCGCCCAAGCCGATTACGAGGTTATCTTTTGTATAATATTTCTTGTAGAATTCACGTATGTCGTCGAGGGTGATGCTCTTGACTGCTTCAATGGTCCCGGCAGTTATGTGTCCGTAAGGTGTAGCTTCAAAGATATCGTTGTAAAGAATAGCTTTTCCTAACTCTTCATCGCTTGCATAGCGAAGTGTGTTCTCAAGAAAATTGAGAACTTGGCTCTTAATTCTATCTAAATCGTCTTGCTTGAATGCCGGCTGCAAGATTGCATCCATGAAGAGCGGATAGTAATCGTTAAGGTTGTCTTTGTGTGTCCGACCGGTTATCACGGTCATCTCCACATTAACTGGTGCTGAGTACCCTGCAGCAAGTGGATAGAGCTTATTGAGGATTTGCTCGTAGCTGTTTTTCTGTGTCGATGCATCGGTTAACATCTGAGCGGTGATATTTGCAAGTCCTTCTTTTCCTGCCGGATCGTTCTGAGATCCAACTTTGAACCAAATGCGGAACGAAACGGTCGGATCATTCTTGATCGGAAGAAGAACCAGATTTTTATTGGATATTCTCTGTTCAGCAGTTGTCATTGTTGTCATCATCAATAAGAGTGTGCATAGGATTGCAGAAATTGTCGTTTTCATTATTTGGCTCCTTTCAAAACTACAACTGTTCGTCGCTCTGGAGTAAAATATTTCTTGGCGGCGTTCTGGACGTCTTGTGCCGTAATCTTCTCAAGCTGACTATACAATTGATCGACGACATCGATGCCGCCGGTTATCGCAGCGAGCCGGGCAAGCCCGCCGGCAACGTGATCAGGAGTGTCGAGTCCCATCAGAAAGCCGTACTTGTTTCGGCGCTTCAGGTCGTTCAGTTTTTTCTCTTCAACAGTATTTGATTTGAATTCTTCCAGCGTTTTATAAACTTCGTCACGCACGTAATCGATATCGTTTTCATTTTTTATCATCGAATATATTTCGAATAACGGGAGATCTCGATTCATCGGCGTGCCGGCAGAAATGAATTGCACTTTCTGTTCCTGGATGACGAGCTTTTTATACAGATCACTGTTTTCACCGAACGCAAGATCACCAAGCAGCAGCGCCGCAACGAAATCGTTATTATTTGGATCGAATGCATCGCCCTTGTATCCGATATCGAGTATCGGTAGTGTCTTACCGGAGTACGAAACATCTCCGATTCGCTCTTTGGTTTGCGGTGGCTCTTGCTGAATTGAAGGAGGTACGTAACCTTTCTTCCATACTGAATAATATTTACTGAATAATATTTATTGATCAGTTCCATCGTTCCCTTTGGCTCAATATCACCAGCAATCAGAATCACAACGTTTTCTGGGCGGTAGAAACGATTGAAGAACGAGAGACTGTACTCGTACTGTTCGGGCATAGCTTTGATATCCGCCTCGAAGCCCATTGTCGTATGCTTGTATGTATGCACATCGTAAGCGAGGTCTTGAACTTTTTCGTTCAGTAAGGCAAACGGCTGAGTGACATTTTTTCGATATTCACCGTAAACCGCCCCAGCTTCTGTCTGGAATGCTTGTTTCTCGTAGTACAAATTCTGGAATCTGTCGCTCTCGATCTCGATTACCTTCTCGAGGTCGTCTTTTGCGAAGTTCATATGATAACACGTATAATCGTCGGTCGTATATGCGTTTGAATTAGCACCGATGCTTGTTACAATGCTGTCGTAAACGTCGCTGGGATATTTCTTAGTGCCGCGGAACATCATGTGCTCGAAGAAGTGTGCAAATCCTGATTTGCCGGGCTCGACTTCATCACGGCTGCCGGTTCTTACCACAGAGTAGTATGCAACAAGTCCCGGGCTCTCCATCGGAATCATGATCACTGTCAATCCGTTTGGCAATGTCTCTTTATAATACTTATATGGGAATATCGAATCAGACATTGCCGCGTTTCCGATAATTATTATTGATATTATTCCTAAAATATATCTTATCATAAATACGCTCCATATTTTATTGGGGAATTGAGTCCGAACTTTCTTAAACTTATCACGGTCTTACTGATAGTAATTTAAAGTGTCAATCGAATATATGCTCGACTGCCTGGTATTTTGTGTGCATATCTTTAATTGCTTTCGTTACAGTCTCCTCGTCATCAACTTCTTTCACAACCTTAACGAGATACCTTACGGCTTTATCGAGTTCATCTCGTTTCGTATTGAATGTTTTTCCTTTTTCCGCTAAACGCTCCGGTAACTCTGTCTTATTTAGCTCGTCCATCTTTGCCTGAAGCTCTGTAACCGATACTTTTATCTTCTCCTTATTATACTCGGGCATATAATAGTGATAGAGGGGATAGAGCACTTGATGGAAAGAATCGATTTCCTTCAAGACAGGTCGGATTGTACGGACGAGTTTTTCATATTGTGCGTGGAGTTTCTCCGCTGCATCGAGGATTTTCTGCGTATCAGTTGTCGCAATTGCTTTCTTATACTCCGCAACGATCTGATTAAGTGACTTCACTCCTTCGTCCCATCTCTCCTTTTTATCGCGCAGTATACCGGGAAGCTGTGCCTTGTTAACTTTTACGGCATGACTGTCGACTCCCGGAACGAGTTCTTTAAATAATGCAATATCTTTGTTGGGCCAGGCATCGTGCCAGAGCTTAAAGATAACTTCGTGGAATGCTTTTAGCTCGGGAACTTCCGCTTTAGTTTCGTCATGTGTTTGCCCAAAGATGTAGCCCTGTAAAATAAATCCTAATAAAATTAACAGGAGAATAGATAATTTCTTCATATTATTTACACCTCTATTTATTTGTATATGGTAGAATGTTTGTTGGATTAATTAGCAGAACGAAGAAAATTTGCAACTATTGGATAATTTGATAGATGAATATACGAGACTTCACGTTAACATACAAAGTTTAAATGATGAATCCTTTTGAAGAATCTCGCATCAAATTAACTGAAATAAGGTTTTATGTGAATTTATAAGTAGAGTTATGAGCAAAAATATTATAACAGCAACAGATGATAATTTTCAAAAAGAGGTTATAGAATCTGACCTACCTGTCTTGGTAGATTTCTGGGCGCCGTGGTGCAGACCATGTCGCATGATAGCTCCAACAGTTGAAGAATTGGCAAACGAGTACGTCGGTAAGCTTAAAGTTGCCAAGCTGAATACAGACGAAAATATGGATTCGGCAATTAACTACGGCATTAGAAGTATCCCCACGCTTGGAATCTTTCGAGACGGGAAAATGGTGGATGCCGTTATCGGTGCCGTCCCGAAGAAAGCATTGAAAGCTAAGCTGGATCAATATCTTGTAAACGTTACCGTGAATTGAAGGCAAGAAATAATTTGCTCATCATACTTGTTACTCAGGGATGCGGCATCTCCCAAGTCGCACCCCTATAACAGGTTATTAAAACATGATGAATAGTTATGATTGAAGAATTAATTACAAATCAACAGAAATTACCATTTGATCAACAAAAACAAGAAGAACTTATAAAAAAATATTGCTCCGGAGTTGAAGATCGAATTCGTGATGCACACGCTGAAAGCGATGCAATGTCAATTGTTGATAATGTATGTAAGGATTTAGAGAAAGAATGTGAGAGCGACGTAGTGCGATCTTTTCTTCAACGATATGTTTCGGATTTGATTAAAAAATACCGGTGGAAAGAAAAATGATAACAAAATATATTCAGATTGAAGATCTCGTACGGGAAGTACCGGGATCCGTTCGCTACCTGATGGAAAAGGGAATCAAGTGTCTCGCTTGCGGTGAACCGATTTGGGGAACGCTTGAAAGTGCAGCTAAGGCAAAAGGTTTTTCAGAGAATGATATAGACGAATTTGTCAGAGATTTAAATTCTATTACAATGGTTATAAATGCATAATTATAGGAAAGGATTTCATGAATGCCAATTTATGATTATAGATGTGCAGACTGTAGTAAAACGTATGATATATTCCACAAGGTAAGAGAGGTGTTTGATGACATCGTTTGTCCATCTTGCGGTTCAACGAACTATAAAAAACTCATGTCGGTTACACAGGTGTCTATGGGGAGCGACTCTAACTCAAGCTGTGCCGATGGCTCGTGCAGCCCATACGGCGGCGGTGGCTGTGCCGGCGGTATGTGCGGATTGAATTAGCTTAGAGCGGAGAGAGGGAAAGGAAAAGTAAAACCTGAAGGATGATATTTGATCGATAGTCTGATGTCAGATTTCAGATGTCAGCAGTCAATATTATTATTTTAGTTATTTCCCCTTAACGGCTCACTACTCACCTACTAACTACTCACCAATTCACCATTCAGAAAACTTGAAACTTGCCTGCGAAATTGTTAAACTAAACAAGGTTGTTTAGAAATTTCAATTTTATCGACAGGTATTCATGCGTTCTACAATTTCATTCGTACTTGACGGCAAGAAATTAGAGCTTGACTTTAAGAATTCGAAGGGGATATCCTCAACATCGACTGTTTTAAATTATCTCCGAAGTCTCCCTACCCACAAAGGGGTCAAAGAAGGCTGTGCCGAAGGTGACTGCGGTGCTTGTACTATTGTGCTTGGCGAGCTTGATGGTAATGATAAAATAAAATATAAAGCGGTTAATTCATGTCTTGTCTTCCTGCCAATGCTGCATGGTAAGCAGCTCATCACAGTCGAGAATTTGAAAACTTCCGATGGAAAGCTTCACCCCGTTCAGCAAGCGATGGTCGACGAGTACGGTAGTCAGTGCGGTTACTGTACACCCGGAATAATCATGTCGATGTTCGCACTATACAAAAATTATTCGAAACCCACTCGTGAACAAATCGATGATGCATTAGCGGGGAATCTTTGTCGCTGTACAGGCTACCGACCGATTGTCGATGCCGCACTGAAATCTTGTGCTTATAATTGTAGAGATCATTTCACAGAAAACGAGCCGCATATCGTCGGGATGTTTAAATCGATTTCGAAAGAGTCGATTCATATACAAACAGATCAACAAAAATATCTCCAACCTGCAAGTTTAGGTGAAGCAATATCACTTAAGCATCGATTTCCTGAAGCTCTCATAATCTGCGGGGCAACCGATGCTGCTTTGCGTGTCACCAAAGATCATGAATTACTTAAGGAAATCATCGATCTTTCATCCGTCACTGAATTGAAAGAAGTTAAAGGAACGGATACTGCACTTATAATAGGGGCAAGCGTTTCGATGAACGATGTGCGAAGCTATATTGAGAAATTCTTTCCTGCACTATTTGAAATGTTGAATGTCTTTGCATCGAGTCAAATTCGGAACGTTGCCACCCTCGGTGGCAACCTCGGAACTGCATCACCAGTCGGTGATACGATTCCGGTTTTGATGGCATACAATGCAAAAGTTATACTCGAAAGTCTTAATGGTAGACGTGAAATCACTCTCGATAATTACATAACCGGCTATCGGAAAACGGTACGTAAGCCAGATGAATTGATTACCTCTATTATAATACCGAAAGTTTTGAATGGAGCTATCGTTAAATCGTACAAAGTATCGAAGCGGAAGGATTTAGACATTTCTAAAGTGCAGAGTTTAGAAGAGTTACAGCGAGAAATTTGTTACTCAAATTCTACACTGAAGTTAGAGAGAAGGTAAGAAAATGAATACAATTCTACCTCACGATTCTGCTGTGGGCCACGTTACAGGTGAAGCTGTTTATATTGACGACATTCTTGTGAACAATCAACTTCTCATTGGCAAAGTAGTCTACAGTCCACATGCCCACGCTCGTATTAAATCATTTGATTTGAGCGAAGTAAGAAAAATCCCTGGTGTTCACGCTGTGATGTGTTACAAAGATATTCCCGGACATAACCAAATGGGACCGGTTGTAAATGATGAACCTGTACTTGCTGAAAATGAAGTTACGTTTGTTGGTCAAGCAGTTTTTCTTGTTGCTGCCGAGACTGAAGAGCAGTGCCGAGAAGCGGAGAATCTTATTAAAATCGAGTATGAACCGCTCGATGCGATCTTGGATATTAAGACTGCGATAGCAAAAAGCAATCTAATGGGTCCTCCTCGAAAAATTGAGCGCGGCAGTGTTGGTGTAGCGCTGAAATCATCGAAACATGTAATTAGCGGTGAACTGAAAACCGGTGCGCAAGAGCATTGGTATTTGGAAACACAAGCGTCTCTCTGCGTTCCGGGCGAGGGAAATGAAATCAATGTCTTCAGCTCGACACAGCACCCATCCGAAACGCAAGCACTTGTTGCAGAAGTTCTCGGTATCAAACGTAACGAAGTTGTAGTGGAAGTCAAGAGAATCGGTGGCGGATTTGGTGGAAAAGAAACACAAGCGAATCATGTTGCATGTTGGGCGGCGCTTCTTTGTAATGCCACAAAACGACCGGTAAAAATCCGTCTCTTCCGTGACGATGACATGATCATGACGGGCAAACGTCATCGCTTCCTGACGAAATACGAAGTTGGATTTAATGATGATGGAATTTTGCAAGCTGTGGAATTTGAGCTAAACAGCGACGGCGGTGCTGCTACGGATTTATCATTCGCAATACTTGAGCGAGCAATGCTGCACACCGATAATGCATACTACGTCCCGAACTTCTTTGTTGAAGGAAGAGTTTGGAAGACGAATCTACCCTCAAACACAGCAATGCGTGGATTCGGTGGACCCCAAGGAATGGTTGCAATTGAAACTGTGATTGATAGAATAGCTCGATACCTTAAGAAAGATCCAACTGAGATTCGCCGGAAAAACTTCTACGGAATCGAATCGCGTAATACGACTCATTACGAAGAAGTCGTTGAAAACAATCGTTTGCACATGATTTATGAGCAGATAGTTAAATCATCTGAGTACGAAAAGCGGAGGAAAGAAATTGATGAGTTTAATAAAAAGAATGAATTTTACAAAAAGGGACTTGCGCTGACACCTGTAAAATTTGGAATCTCATTCACAACAACTTTTCTAAATCAAGCAGGGGCGTTAGTTAATGTTTACATGGATGGGACAGTGCTTGTCAACCACGGCGGCACAGAAATGGGACAAGGACTCAACACAAAAATTCAGCAGATAGCTGCCGTGGAGTTCGGTATTAATCCTGACCGGGTGAAAGTGAATGCCACGAATACATCTAAAGTTCCGAACACATCTGCAACTGCCGCATCATCCGGCTCCGACTTGAACGGCATGGCAGTCAAAAATGCAATCGATACAATCAAGGAACGCATCTTAAAAGAATTAGCAGCGATATGGTCACCACAACAATCCACTAATCCATCAATCTCCACCGAAGGCGGATCCCAGCCCGACGGATGGCTGGCGGGCGCCTCTGGCGGACACCAATCCATTTTATTTAAAGATAGTTTCATTTTCGACTCCGACCATCCAGATCGAAAAATCTCATTTACTGATGCGATGAAAGAAATGAACCTTCGACAAGTAAGCTTAAGTGCAACTGGTTTCTACAAAACACCGACTATCGGTTGGGATAAAAATAAAGGACGCGGAAAGCCATTCTTTTATTACTCATTCGGAATGGCTGTCTCAGAAGTTTTGATTGATGTTCTCACAGGTCAACATACTTTGCTTAGAACCGATATCCTTCAAGACGTTGGCGATTCCATCAATCCGGGAATCGATATGGGACAGGTTGAAGGTGGATTCATTCAAGGTGTTGGCTGGTGTACAACGGAGGAAATCAAGTGGGACACGCAAGGGAATTTAATGACTCACTCGCCGGATACATACAAGATTCCAACAGTGCAGGATATTCCGAAAGATTTTCGTGTTAAATTGATGGAGAGTGTTCCAAATCTAGTCGGAACAATCAGAAGAAGCAAAGCAATCGGTGAGCCGCCGTTTATGCTGTCGTTATCTGTGTGGCTTGCAATCAAAGACGCAATCTCAGCGGTCGGCAATCATGAGAATGAGCCGGAGTTTTCTCTGCCCGCGACGAATGAGGTGATTTTAATGGCAATTGAGAAGTTAAAACCTTCAAGGTCTCTAAGACCTTGAAGGTTTAGGAAGGATCTCGATATGCAAGATCTACCATTACTCGATCACGGAAAGTATTTCCATATCTATAATCGTGGAAACAATGATGAGAATATTTTTATTGAAAAGCGAAACTATCATTATTTTCTTTCGCTATACGAGAAGTATATCCTCTCGGTGGCGGATACGTTTGCGTTTTGTTTGTTGAGAAATCATTTTCATTTGTTTGTGAGAATTATGACGGAAGGGGAGATCATCAAGGGAGTAGACCTTCAAGGTTTTGAAAACCTTGAAGGTCTGAAAATGCCAGATCCAACTAACCAATTCTCTAACCTTTTTAACGCCTACGCAAAAGCAATTAACAAAGCATACGGTCGAACAGGGGCATTGTTTGAGAAACGATTTCGAAGAAAAGAAGTTACATCACCGGCTTATTTTAAATCGCTAATTCATTATA
>JACQYX010000087.1:0-3588 GCA_016207985.1 Ignavibacteriales bacterium
TAACTTTCTTAAAATTGGGTAGTAAATATGGACGTTATGCAGTGACTGCTTCGGTTGTAGGACTACTAGGGGAAATGATAACTTTCAACGCTTATGCTACGGCTTTCCTGGCTGATGCGAACGATGATGGCTATGCCAATGTTGGTGATCTGACAACCGTCTTCGATAAGATTTTGGATAAAATTGAATTGTCGCCCGAGAATTTTACACGTGCAGACGTCGACTCAAATAATACTGTCGACGTCCGCGACGCCGTGATTATCTTAGGAGGGATCCTCAAAGGACGATGGGATAGTGTGTCATTAAGTTTGAATAAGATGAACTCGGTTGCAGGCATATACAAAAGTGAGCTCGAGATTACTCAACAGGGTCTGAGGTTCAACCTTACAAACGATACGCCCGTAAAGGGTGTACAAATAGCGTTGAGATTTAACAACCAAACAAACGCAGCGCTTCCTGTTGACGTATTCAATCGTGGCAAACATATGCAGATACCAATACAGCGTGAAGGCGATGTTGTGCGTATTGTCGCGCACAACGATGAGAATGTGCCGATCGAGTCAGGCAAGGGATCAATTTTTAGAATTCCTTTTGGAAATCTGCAGCCCGAAGATTTTGAAATTCTATATGTTATGATAAGTACTGTATCTAACGAAGGCATTTTTATTCCTGCGGATAAAATTATCGCATCAACCGGTAAATATCCGGAGACTTTTGCACTTGAGCAGAATTATCCGAATCCGTTTAACGGTGAGACAAAAATACGTTTCAATATTCCGGATATCGGCAGTACATCTATGACTATCGAGCTACTGATTTATGATCTATCAGGTAAAAAAATTCGGTCGCTTGTTAAGGGGAGTTTCGAACCCGGCATCTATACACGCACATGGAATGGTACTGATGAAAACGGAATACAGGTTTCGTCAGGCATGTATATTTATCGATTATCGAATAAGGAGAGAGAACTTGTACGAAGTATGATTTTTGTGAAATAAGGAAATTATTTTTCCAGCAATAATGTTTTTGTAGTTGCATTACCATCTACAAGTAACCTGTAAATATATGTTCCAGAGGCGACTTCTTGGTTCTGACTATTTGTTGAATTCCATCTTATAGAATGATACCCTTCGGGTTGGATCTCATCACAGAGCGATCTTAAAACTTTGCCCAGCATATCGTAAATCGCTATTTGTACGCGAGATGTCTTCTCGATCTTATAAGTAATTGTGGTTATTGGATTGAAAGGATTTGGATAGTTTTGCAATCCATATAGATTACCTGATGTTTGATTGCTGTTCGGTGAATGATTATTAGTTGGTTGTAAATCGACCGGGATGCTGTTTCCGTTTTTATCCGAGAGAATAACGTTGCTCAGTCTAAACTGAATGAGGTTTGAAGGGAATTGAACATCCTTCTTAAAATAAATTTTTGCAATAGCTCCATTTCCAGGCGGCAGAGGATCAAGATGTGAGTTAATAGCGATTACATTGAGTGTCGTATCGTTCTTGTTGTTGGCAGAAACAAACCATGATTCTTCCGCAAAGCGTCCTTCTTTTTGAAAACTTTCGAATGCTATTCCATCTTGTACGTTCAATGTAAATTGGAGCCCAGCAACGGGATCAGAGTTTTTTAGCTCGATCATTGCCATTTCATCTGAAACGATCTTAACACTGATGTAATTTTGTGCTGTTCCAAAGCTCACATTCAGCAACACTACCGTGACTACGGCTAAGGTATATATGATGATTTTTTTTACTTTCAATCTTTCCACTCTGTATGTTAATTTTCAACTCAATGATTTAATTACAGTTCTTATGCCGAATGTAGATAGTTGAGATATGGTAATATCCTGTTCCAGTAATGCATTGATATAAAATGACTTAGAACAAAAGGAATAGAGACCTAACATTTCAGGAAAGAGTTAAAAGGAGTCTATTATATTTACTTTTCTAAATGCTGTGAAGTGATTTCAAAACATCGAAATACGGTAAAGAGTAGATAGGGAGAGAATTTTGGCTTGAATTACTTTGGTTGTATCTTTTTCCACTATTTTCTAAAAAATTGAAGGAACATTGCGTCTTGATGCTTTCAGGAAAATATTTTTTGTTTGAACAAATTTGTTTATATTCCTTTCCATGGATAAAAAAATATTGAACATACTCTTCATCGGTGACATAATCGGCAAACCCGGTTTTGAGCTCACCGAAACACTTCTTAAGAATTACTTTCAAAAATATGATATCGATCTTTGCGTAGCCAATGGTGAAAATCTTACCGAAGGTAAAGGTATTGATGAAAAAGCAGCAGAAAAAGTTTTCAATTTGGGGGTTCATGTTATTACCGGTGGAAATCATCTCTGGGACAACTGGCATGCAAGAAAACTGCTCGCTGCAAATCGGAATGTACTTCGCCCACTGAATTATCCTTCTGAAAATCCCGGCAACGGTTTCGTTGTGTATGATTTAGGTGATAAAGGAAAAATCGGTGTGCTGAATTTGCAGGGACGTGTTTACATGCAGCCGATTGATTGTCCGTTTAAAAAAGCAGATTGGGCGGTTGAAAAGATCAGAGAGCAAACAAAAGTAATTATTGTTGATTTTCATGCGGAGGCATCGGCAGAAAAAATGGCGCTCGGCTGGTATCTTGATGGTCGAGTTTCAGCATTGATCGGTACGCATACACATATTCAAACTGCAGATGCAAGAATACTTCCGCAAGGTACTGCCTATATCACCGATGTTGGAATGACGGGCCCGTATGATTCGATTATCGGGATGAAAAAAGAGATTGCATTAAAACGATTTCTATTACAGACGACTTTCAAATATGAAGTCGCTTCGTTTGACGTTCGATTGTGCGGTGTGTTTGTTCAGGTGGATGTTGAGACGGGCAAAGCATTGAAGTTTGATAGATTTTGTTTCCCGGAATTCTGAGGAGATTGAAGCAATGAATCATTTTATCATTGTATAATTGATTAAATAGTTAATAAACCAATCTTAATATTGTCAATGTTTCAATCCTACACTCATACAATGAATCAATTTAACTGACTTATGCCTGCAACTATCATTGAAGGTAAAAAAATTACTGAAGATATCAAGCGAGAGATCAAGCTTGAAACCGATAAGCTCAAAGCTGAGCGGGGAATAACTCCCGGATTGGCTTTCATACTTGTGGGAGATTATCCTGCTTCTCAATCGTATGTGAAAATGAAAGGGAGAGGATGCGATGAGATGGGGTTTTATTCTATCACTGAAAAATTACATGCTGAAACTTCCGAATTAAAAGTACTTAAACTCATCGATCAATTCAATCTGGATCCGAAAATACATGGGATACTTGTTCAGCTTCCTTTACCTAAGCATATCGATGAACAAAAAGTTATTGCCGCAATCGATTACCGTAAAGATGTAGATGGATTTCATCCGATCAATATTGGAAGGTTGGTTATTGGATTGCCGTGTTTGAAGCCATGTACACCGGTTGGAGTGCAGGAGCTTCTTCTCAGAAGCGGAAATGATCCGGCGGGGAAGCATGTTGTAATTCTCGGTCGCAGCAATATTGTGGGAAAACCAGTGATGAACA
>JACQYX010000087.1:3622-5032 GCA_016207985.1 Ignavibacteriales bacterium
AAATGCGGTCGTCACTATTGCGCATACAGGTGCGAAGGATATTTCATGCTTCAGTAAGCAAGCAGATATTCTAATCGCTGCGATGGGTAAGCCGGAATGCATTACTGGTAACATGATAAAATCCGGTGCTGTTGTAATCGATGTGGGTATCAATCGGATTGACGATCCAAAAGCGAAGAATGGTTATCGAATCGTTGGGGATGTTCACTTCGAATCCGCGACAAAAGTTGCCGGTGCCATCACTCCTGTTCCGGGTGGTGTTGGACCAATGACGATTGCGATGGTGCTGAGGAATACGCTGATTGCTGCAAAGGGGGACATTTATTGATTCATTATCTCAATGACGGGGTGGAATAGCAATTCAGTCTTCCATCCATTCAATTTTAATTATGATGGATTTGTTTTCGCTCCATCAGCCCGATGCTTCACTATCTTTGCCTGCGTAATAAATATAACTTCCTCAGCAATGTTGGTCGCTAAATCGGCGACACGCTCTAAATTTCTACTTATGCGAATAAGTTCTAATCCACCATCGATTGATTTTTTGTCGCTCTTCATCAGTTCGATTACCTCAGCAGACATTTCCCTGTTCAAGTTGTCAATTATATCATCTTGCTCGAGTACAGTTTTCCCAAGCTGTGGTTCCTGATGGATGAATCCGTCAAGTGCGTTTCGAAGCATCAACTGAACTATCTCAACCATTTTTGGAATTTCCAGCAACGGCTCATTGAATTGTGTTTTAATTAATACTATAACAGATTCAGCGATATTGACTGCGTGATCTCCGATTCTTTCGAGATCGTTGTTTATCTTTTGCGCAGCAAGAATCAATCGTAGGTCAATGGCGACCGGTTGTTGTAGTGCAAGGATATCGACAATAGCATTATCAATCTCGATTTCCAGAGAATTAATTCTTTCTTCACGATCAATAACTTTTTGTGCTAACGCAGAATCGTTATCGATTAGAGATTTTATTGCAAGTCGCACAGCTTCCTCGGCAAGACTCCCCATTTTAATAAGATTTGTTTTTAATCCTTCTAATTCGGTTTCAAAATGTCGTTTCATCATTTATTCCTATCCAAATCTACCTGTAATATATTCTTCTGTCTGTTTCTGCTTAGGTGTTGTAAAGATTTTCTTTGTTTCATCGTATTCGATTATTTCACCTAAATAGAAAAAAGCTGTATAGTCGCTCACACGCGCGGCTTGCTGCATATTGTGTGTAACTATTACGATTGTATAGTTTTTTTTCAATTCGAAAATTAGTTCTTCGATCTTAGCAGTAGCAATTGGGTCAAGTGCGCTTGCTGGCTCATCCATAAGCAGCACTTCGGGATTCACAGCTAATGCTCGTGCAATGCACAATCGTTGTTGTTGTCCACCGGATAGTGCCAATCCGCTCTTTTTTAA
>JACQYX010000088.1 GCA_016207985.1 Ignavibacteriales bacterium
GGAGTAGATGATGTGAAAGTCGCAGTCGATTGTATGAAGCATGGAGCGTTTCATTATCTTACGAAGCCATTTTTTTCTGATGAACTATTTCAAACAATTTCACGAGCACTAGAACGTAAAATTCTCCTTACGGAAAACACGATCATGCGATCAGAGATATCGAGATTGTCGCGTAGTTCTGAGTTAATCGGTGAGAGCACTGCCTTCCGTTCGGTTCTTTCTATAGCCGATAGGGTTGCCCCGACGGATACAAGTGTATTGATATATGGTTCAAGTGGAACCGGGAAGGAACTTCTTGCTAATTACATTCATAAGAGAAGTTCACGTGCCAATAAGCCGCTTGTGGCTATTAACTGTGCTGCAATACCGGATACACTCTTGGAAAGTGAATTGTTCGGTCATGAGAAAGGTGCGTTCACTGATGCACGATCACAAAAGCGGGGGTTGATAGAATTAGCTGATCAAGGGACATTATTTCTTGATGAAGTAGGAGATATCAGTCCGATCATTCAACCTAAATTGCTACGATTCGTTCAGACAGGTGAGTTTCGCCGGATTGGCGGAAACATTGGTTTGCATGCCGATGTCCGAATTATATCAGCGACAAATAAGGATCTTAGAGAGGAGGTAAAAAACGGACGGTTTCGTGAAGACTTGTTGTATCGGCTTAACGTTATCGCATTAGTTATTCCCCCTCTCAAGGAACGGAAAGAGGATATACCTCTATTAGTCAAAAACTTTTTAAGTAAAAAGCTTCGTGCACGCATGAGCAAAGAGATCGATCAACCCGCAATGGAATTACTACTCAGCTATGATTGGCCCGGTAACGTCCGGGAGTTAGAAAACATACTCGAGAGTGCTGTTATCCTATCTTCAAGTGATACAATCCGGGTCAATGATATCATGTTGCCTCATAGATATCGCTCTCTCGCATCAGCGACATCAGCTTTACCAGATTTTGTTGGTTCTGAATTGCCTTTAAAGGAAACCGAACGTCTCCACATCACGGCTGTGATGAAGCGAGTTCAAAACGATAAAAAAGCCGCTGCGAAGATACTTGGAATTAGTCTAAAAACTCTATACACAAAGATTGCACAATATAACTTAAGTTAGAGGTGTAAATCCCGCTATCGGAAAGGATTTCCGAAGCAATGTATACTTTGTAGAAATTTCACGAAAATCCTAATTCTGTCCCCAATTCCCTTCCTATTCGTAACCACCGTAATTAATTGTAATTAAATAAGTTAAGTCGATTCTCTTTCATTGAAATATTCGTTTATCTCCCTTGGCACTTGCTTTGTACTTCCGTATTGCAGAGATGTATGAATAACTTAAATAACATAACATTAAACATAATATCCTAAGGAGGATAAAATGAAAACAAATTTTTACTTGACAATGGCTCGTGTCCTGACACTTGGTATCGTTGTACTGATTATGGGTAGTATAGCGTCTGGGCAGATACCGGTTTTAAACAACATTTCTCCATCAACTGTAGAGATCGGGAATGATGGATTAACGATGATTTTAAATGGGGAGAATTTTTTAACGACTTCGATCGTCCGATTTAATGGTTCTGATTTAATGACAACATTTGTAAGTGAATCGGAGTTAGAGGCATCTCTTACAAAAAGTGAATTGTCTTTAATAGGGACATTCGAAGTAGTAGTTGCCAATCCTTCTCCTAATGGAGGAATATCTGCCGTAAAACAGTTCACGGTTACCGGAACGTCTCAACAGATAACGAGTATTTATCCCACAACTAAATTGTACGGTACAAGTAATTTATCTCTCGCTATTAATGGTGAGAATTTTAACCAAAATACAGTAGTGCGATTTAATGGATCGAATCGTTCGACAAGATTCGTAAGTACGAATAGTCTGATTGCTGAACTGTACCCAAGTGATGTGTTTGAGGTCGGTGTTTTTTCAATTAATGTGTACAATTTTGGAGCTGGAGGTGGTATATCAAACTCTATTGACATATCCATTGTTTATGCACAACCGTTAATGAGTTCAATATCTCCATCTAATAAGGTGGTTGGAGATACTCAATTTACGATGACGGTTAAAGGATCAGGTTTTGCTCCAGTATCAAAAGTATATATGAATCACCATCTCTTGCCTACGACTTTTATTAACCAATCAACACTTCTAGCAGATGTCGCGGCAAATTATATGGTGGAACCTTTCGAGCATAGTGTATATGTTTACACGCCATCACCAGGGGGTGGAAGTTCAGAATCAAAAATATTCACAGTTGATTCAATGGCTTTACAAATAACTAAGATATCACCACCTCGATTGAAAGTTGGTAGTGCGGGTTTCTTGATGAAGATAGAGGGGGTGAACTTTACGCCTACTACAATTGGAAAATTTAACGGTTCATACCGACGAACGACATTTATCAGTGAGAAATTAATCTATATAAATATTCTGAGTGATGATATAAAACATGTAGGAATTTATTCAATTAGTGTTGCTGATCAGTCGAATAAAATTGAATCAAATATAATGACCTTAACAGTGTATTCAACAAAATCGACTAGAGAAAACGACTCTGATATTCGCGCAGCGAACTCAATGGAACCGGATGATTTTCTCCTTGCTCAGAATTATCCAAATCCATTCAATCCGTCTACAATGATTAATTTTATTCTCAGAAACATGTCAACTGTTACAATCGATGTTTATAATTCACTCGGTCAGAAAGTAGCAACATTATTGGATGGAAAAGAGCTTTCAGCCGGTGAACAGACTTTTCAGTTCGATGCCGCTAACCTCGCGTCCGGAGAGTACTTCTATCATATAATAGTCAATGAGAATGAAGGCGGAAATTTCTCGAGCATTAAGAAAATGATTTTAATTAAATAACAGTACTTTCATACTGTCCTCCTGATGCCGTGTGTGCTTCTCTGCATGCACGGCATTTGGTCATAGTCAATATGATGCTGGACAGTTTTAGGATCAGGAATAACAAGAGGAGAAGCAGTCAAAGCGTCAAGATAGA
>JACQYX010000089.1 GCA_016207985.1 Ignavibacteriales bacterium
TTACATACGAGAATGCCGGCTCGACAACTCAATCGAATATACCCGTCAGATTGAACATCATTCCTCCTTCAGGCAATGATTACGAAGACTCTGATACGATACAATCACTGGTGCCCGGTCAATCGATACAAATTGTTTTTAATAATTTTTCACCGAACAGTACAGGCGTACATACCGTAAATGCATATTCACTGCTGAGCACCGATCAGAATACAATAAATGATTCGCTAACGAGCAACTTCCGCGAAGCAGTGCTTATTTCTGGAATATTTACTGTTGGTGACGGTGGAATGATCCCAACGATGAGAGAGGCAGTTGATACGTTGAATAATAATATCATTTCTGGAGACGTAACATTCTCCCTGATTAACTCTGAGTATAACGAGCCACCGCTTTCAATTGGACCACTCGATTATTCATTTTTAATAAATCTTATTACTTTTGAGCCAGCCGTGGGAGTAAATCCGGTGGTCAACATCAATTCAACTTCGAGTGAGCCGTTTGGATTGGCGATTATGGGTGCGTCAAAGATAATAATAAACGGTTCTAGCCCCACTGAATACTCCAGAAATATGACAATCAGCGCAAACGGAATTAACGGTAAAATAGGGATACTCATTCGCGGTGTTGAGGGTGCATTTGCAGACAGCAATGAGGTCAGGAACTTAAATATTAGAAACGGTGCCGATTCGTTACTAAACTCAGATGAATATTATGGTGTCCTGCTGTATGGCTACAATGAGACGTATCATGATGCTGGCAACATTGTTTACAACTGTGATATCCAAAAACACGGTTCGACCGGTATTGCCGTTCAATGGCAGGATGATGCAATAATTGAAAACAATAATATCCACAATTGGGTACAAAAGGGTGAGGGCAATGATATTCACGGAATATGGCTTGCCGATGGAGCGACAAATACTATTGTACGAAACAATGTCATCGGTGACATTATAACGAAGGTAAATTATTCTTGGGCATATTGAATCGTCGAGCCGAACAGCCGGTTTTGAATTTGTCGGCGGATCGAACATCACACTAATAAACAATATAGTTTTCAATAAATTTTCTCTTTTGGGATCATCATCTGAGAACAAATCGTACTGTGTGTATCTCTCAACTATACCGACTAATTTTATTTCGGACCACAACGACTTTTATGCCCCGGGCTTGCAAGGAATTATCGGTTATAATTCGGGCAACAGAGCTACTCTATCGGATTGGAGGAGCTCATTTTCACCTGCACAGGATGAGGCGAGCATCTCTGCAAATCCATTGTTTGTTTCAGCAAGCACGGGGAATCTCCATATTCAAACAGGCATCTCGTCACCGGCCAATGCAGCAGGCACTCCGGTTGAAGGTATCTCAATAGATATCGATGGTATGTCTCGACATCAATCAAGTCCCGATATCGGTGCGGATGAATTTATACCTGGTGCATCAATGATAAGTGTTACATATAACGAGGGCTGGAATTTAGTCTCTGTGCCTCTGATCGTCGACGATTATCAGAAGACGTCTTTATTTCCGACGGCAGTATCGGAAGCTTTTTCCTTCCACGGTACTTACATCGTCGAAGCCGTTCTTTCTAACGGTTCTGGTTACTGGCTAAAATTCGATTCACCTCGGATAGTCGAAATGGCTGGAAGCCCGCTTTTTGTCGATACGGTTGACGTCGTTGAAGGATGGAATCTAATCGGTTCTCTCTCCGATACAATAGCGACAGCTTCGATTATTCAAGTCCCCGGTGGAATTATCGCGTCGAAGTATTATTATTACAATGGAATTTATGCAGAGGCAGTTTCAATACTGCCCGGTAAAGGATATTGGGTAAAATCTAAGCAAGGAGGGAAGCTCGTCTTAAGACAGGAATGATTTTTATTGATCTTTCCACAGCATGGTCATTTGCCGATGAGAATTCTTTCTGCAAGAGATCTTGGTAATCCAGCGTTTCGAATTTTTTCAGAAGCGGTCTTCACGTCATACTCGGCGCGGATATTTTCATATATCCAGAGATCGGTATCGAATATTCCGAAGCTGAGTTTCCAGTTCAAATCGCGCGGCTGACCCACGCTACCAACATTAATTAGAAATTTTTTTCCTTTCGTGAATTCGTTAGTTCCAAAATCTTCACCATATACACCAGGGTAGTGGGAATGGCCAAAGAAACAAACCGGGGCTGTAAAGTATCCAAAGTTCAGTTGTCTGTCTAAGAACGAGATTATGTAATGCCATTCATGCGGCTCATATGGTGATGAATGTACAAAAAGTAATCCCTGTAACTCGAGCGTATAGGGCAGTGTTCCAATAAATGACTTGTTTTCTGAGGTAAGCATATTGTGAGTCCAAGCTGCAGCAGTTTGTGCAAATGGATTGAAATCTTGTATATTTTTTAGATTAACTGCTGCCTCATCATGATTTCCAAGAAGAATATTTTTCGTACAGTTGCGCACGAGATCGAGGCACTCATTTGGATTTGCGCCGTAACCGACAATGTCGCCGAGACATATAATTTCGTCGATGTTTTTTTGTTTTATTATCTCGAGTGTCTTTTCTAACGCCTCAAGATTAGAATGAATATCAGAAATAATTGCAATTCGCATATTATGTTTTTTGTTGTTTCTTTTTAGCCGCCGGGAATAGGATGTTATTGAGTATTAATCTATAACCGGGAGAATTTTTATGGAGGTTCAAATCCGTTGGAGGATCCCCAACCGCATGCTGATAGTCTTCAGGATCGTGACCGCCATAGAAAGTGAATGTACCGCGCCCGAAGTTGCCATGTATGTAACGCACCTCTTCGGTTCCTTCCTTTTCAGCCAGGATAGTAACGTGTTTTTTAATTAGACTCTTTTTAAAGTTCGTTGTCTGTCCCATGAATCCTTTAATGATGTTTGCATGATCCTGGGTGAGCATAGTTGGC
The DNA here is from genome assembly GCA_016207985.1 of Ignavibacteriales bacterium. Taxonomy (GTDB): domain Bacteria; phylum Bacteroidota; class Ignavibacteria; order UBA10030; family SZUA-254; genus JACQYX01. Next base: position 2,927 of record JACQYX010000089.1, read on the forward strand.
ACAGGATCAGACTTTGCTGAGAATTCAAAGAGAGTAAAATAATCCGTTTCTTGGTTAATAACTGACGGGGCTATCGGACTTGGGGGAATGTCGATATCCGAATATTCGTATACCATAGGATTTTTTTCAAGAGTGAAATTCTCGAAAGCGAGACATTTAGAGTAGTCAAGCTTCTTCTGAGGATTTAGATCGGGCGGATCGCCATCATACATAATGTCACAAATATCGATATTTTCAGAAGCCAGAGCAATATCGAACGCGTCGGTTGCCGAGCACATAGCGAACATGAAACCGCCCGCGGCAACATACTCTTTTATTTTACGCGCTACTTCCTTTTTCATATCCGAGACTTTTTTATATCCTAGTTGTTTCGCTTCTTTCTCGTAAAGTGCTTGCTGCTCAACATACCAGGGTGTGTTTGCAAATTGAGCATAGAATTTTCCATACTGACCCGTGAAATCTTCATGATGAAGATGAATCCAGTCGTATTTGATTAGTGTATCTTCGACGACTCCATCGTCCCACACTTTATCGTAATGTATTTCTGCATATTCCATTGCGAGAGTTACAGCATCGTCCCAGGGAAGGAAATTAGGCGGAACGTAAACGGCAATCCTTGGTGCTTTCTCCAATCGGATTGCGTCCATATTGTTATTCTCATCCTGTATCTCTGCATAGATATGCGATGCTTGAGCTCCCGATAGTTCTTCGAAGTAAACACCGCGTATCCGACACTCCTTTACAACTATCTCTAAACCGTCGAGCATGAATGAGCCGGATCGAAAATTGAGCAGCCAATCAACATCGATATTTTTCGTCAATGCCCAATAGGCGATCCCGTATGCCTTCAAATGATCGGTCTGTTTCAAGTCCATCGGTATGAGTATCTTCTGTGCGTGTAGGACATTAGCAATTGTAAGAATTATGACTGTAGCGTAAATAGCAATTCTATAAAATTGTTGCTTGAATGCAATTTTTTGAAGAGGAGATTGGAATATTCTAACTTCCATCATATACTGTCACCTCTTAGCTGGCGGATTATCTTCCTCGCTTCGCTTATAAAAATTGAATTAGGATATTTGTCAAGAATCTGCTGGTAAATCTCTATCGCTTTTGCGCAATCTTTTATTCCGAATTGATACAACTGTCCCATTTTCATCAGCGTGCGGTCGATGAAAATACTTTCAGGATAATTCGTTATCAAATCGTTATATGTAGAAAGTGCCTCGGTGAAATTGTACAACTGCGACTGTATATCGCCTATGTTTATAAGCGCTTCATCTATAACTTTTGTCTGGGAATAATTCTTCATTATAGCTTTGTAACTTGTCAAAGCTTCGGTGAATTTTAACTGACGCTTCAGCAAATCGGCTCGTGCAAACTCTTTAAGTGCCTCTTCGGATGCCTGCAAGTTTTCCTCAAGGAAGATTTTTAAGCCGATCGCATCATTGGTAACGTCGGAACCCGGATTGGATGTGAGAGTACTGAGTTTTGTAAGTGCGTCTTGAAACTTTAACGTAAAGTAATCGATCTCAGCCAGATGGAATTGAGCTTTTTCACGGAGAGCCGGTCTAACATGTACCATCTCGGATAGTTGTTTATAATTAAATTCGGATTTCTCGATACTACCCTGGATCAGATAAACATCGGCTAATTGGAGTTGTGCCTCGGTTTGGATTGTAGAGAATTTAGAATATTTGTCTAAAATTACTTCGAGCAAAGATCGTGCATCATCAAGATCAAAGAATTTCTTCTGTTTTATAAGAGCGATTTGATAAAACGAGCGTGCCGCCATCTCTGTATTTGGGAATTCCAATATCACACGCTCATATGCTTCTATAACTTTAGAATATTTTTCTTTGAATTCTGCGATCGATATTTCTGTAAATGGATTTCGGCCACCGAACAATTCCAGCGTATCCGAAGTCTCATTTGCACTTTCCAGAGTGTAGGCATAACCAAATTTTACTTGTACCATGCGGTCAAATTTTGGGGACAAATCCATGATATCCTGAAATGCTTTTGCTGCTATAGCAAACGATTTTTCATGAAGAGCCCTCTCAGCAAAGTTAAAAAGCTCTCTCCCGCCCGCCTTCAGTTTTTCGTCAAGCAGCTTGTACACAACGTAAGCCCGCTCGAAATTGTTTCCTTCCATATACAACCATGCAAGCAGATGATGAAACTGTGTGTTATCGGGCTCCGACTTTACTGCGTCTTCAACAACCTGTGTGGTAATTTTCAGACCATCTGCATGCACGGTATATTGAGAAAAATACGATTGTACGAGACCAAGCTGAGATGGATTTTGTCGGATTAAATTTAAGTATTCTCTCGTTGCCTCTGCATAATTGAGCGTAGCGCTGTAGAGGTTAGCGATCTCGGTTGTGAAGAGAATGGGATTGCTGCATGCAATGCGCCCCCGCTTGTACAGCTCTATCGCACGGTCAAAAAGCCGGCTTTGAGTAACCGCAACGCAAACGATTCTGTATGTTACTTCATTTTTCGGTGCTAAGGCAATAGCTCGATCCCAGAGTTGAAAAGCTTTCGGTTCATCAGAGTTTAGCACGTAAGCTGAGCCGAGCTGTGCAAGGAGACCAATATCGTTCGGATGAGCCTGAAGCCAGTATTCTATCAAGCGGATTGCATCGTCGTATCGTTTTAATTGAAGATACATGCGTTTGAGAGCATCGAAGATAACATTATTAGCCGAATCTTTCGAAAACGATTCTTCGTACAGCTTTGCCGCAGTTTCAAAGTCACCGGAGCGCTCGTAACTTTGTGCCAGCTTAAACTTCACCTCAGATGCCGCACGCTGCTGTGCACCCAGAAACGACGTGCAAGCGATGCTCAAAAAGATCAGTGAGAATAAAAGATGTGTGTTGTACCTTATCGACATTTCTTGTAAATATAACAAATTTTGTCGTGAGATGGTTAAATTTATTTTTTGGAATCTAAAGGAATGTAGTTTATCAACCGTCTAAGCGTGATGCTCTCTATCACTCTGGCTCGATAGGAATATGGATGATTTTAAACCTCGGAGCGGTACCTCACATACAAACAAAATATTACTCAGGTTGATGTTTTCATTTGAGGATTATTAGAAACAGAACTAAATAAGCGAATTGTCTCGTCGTTCATGAGTACCCAAATAGTGTAAACACCGAGTGCGGTGCCGAGAGGAATTCGCATAAGGTTGAAAAAAGAAATGATGAGCAGAACAATTCTTGCCCAGGATTTTCTCTTTAATATGCCAATTGCTCCGATAATTCCTACAATTGAAACAACGAGGATGATTATCGCTATCGGAACAAGTATTAACGGTACGATATCTAAAATCTCTATCGGTACTTGGGGTGGTGTAATCGAGTCCCAGCATACAAGCACGTTAATGAAGTATCTGAAACACGCTGCGATTACTATAAGCACGAGTGCCCCGATGATTGCAAGTGAGCGATAGACGATATTCAGAATACCGACGAGGGTGATATGTTTTTCCACAACAGCAACTCCTTTCTGGATTTTTTACCAATCATTTGTAATTAATTTTACGGTTATTAGCAGAGAGTGTTGCGAGAGGTGAAATGTTGTGTAAACATTACAGCAATTAATTCGTCCCTGAGACAGATTACCAAACATTTTTTCTCATTTCACTGTCATAGAAATAGGCAGCTTATCAATTTTCGAGTAATCTAACTCGGATCCAAGCACACTGTGCGGGATGAGATAGACAATTAGTGTAATTATTGCTGCTACTAATACCCAGCGCTTTGGAGTTTTTGACCGCCGTAATGCGATTGCCGCGATAATCCAGAAGAGTAATACTACTGCTGTTTTATTATCAGTGAGATCGATACCAAAAGGAAATCCTGTCCAGAATGCGCCAAAAGCATACCATTGCATCAATGGTCCCATAACAAGTCCCCCAACGGCTGTAACAATAATTGTCCAAACTGTTATTTGTTTCAGTTTCGGTTCTTTACTAAAGCACTCAAATCCTGCACGAGTAGAAAGTAGTAATCCGATAAACATGGCAAGTACATGAAATATTAAAACGATACTCGGGACATCTCCTCTGAATCGAATTACAACTGGATTATCCTCGGGGATAGTTATACTCTCATTACCAGTATTCAGGACTATTTGGTAATTTAATTTCCCGGCTGGCGGTTGATGTGGAAGCCCAGCCCTAAGAACTCCGTTATGATACAACATTAATTCTTTTTTCCATTCATCTGCCGTCTTGTGACGTTTCCACAATAGATAGCCTGTTATTGTTTCATTATTTGTTTCTATTTTTACAATATGATTTGTTTCACCAGGATGAGCTCGATTTAATGTATAACCGATCTCTTTTCCATTCAATGTAACTTTACCTGAAAGTGGATAGGTAGGACCTGTTACCCGTTGATAAACTAAAGTACACGCTGTAATAAGAAATGCAAGAATCCAAAATAAGAAAGATCGCTTCATAAATTTACTCTACAAAAAGGTATAGTGACTTTTAATTTAAAAAAAAAAAAAAAATTGTTTGAATAATCAAAGTTTTTCTGTAATTTCTATTCGCGACTAACCTAAAGAAGAACAATGAAAACAAATCGGAAAGCACTAAGCGAGCTTGAAGATACTATCATCGCCTGCAGGCGATGTCCACGCTTGGTAAATTGGAGAACGAAGGTAGCCAAGAAAAAGGTAAGACGTTTTATTTTGGAGGAATACTGGGGGAAACCTGTGCCCGGTTTTGGAGATCATAACACACGGTTGTTGATTGTGGGTCTCGCACCAGCAGCTCACGGCGGTAATCGTACAGGAAGAATGTTCACTGGCGACCGAAGCGGCGATTTTCTGTATCGCACGCTTTATAAATTTGGTTTTGCAAATCAACCGACTTCAACTTCAATGGATGATGGATTGAAACTCAAAGATTGTTTTGTTACGGCTGCAGCCCGATGTGTCCCACCAAATAATACGCTGACAAAAGATGAATTATTGAATTGCCGTCCGTTCTTATTGAGAGAATTTCAGATGCTGAAAAATGTACGAGTTATTATTACATTGGGGCAGATTGCATTTAAATCGGTTGTTGAATCATTAAAAGAATTGGGTCTTGTAAAAGAAATGAAACGGCTAGACTTCAAGCACAGTAAAATGTACCAGATTAATGAAAGATATACTTTAATTGCATCATTTCATCCAAGCCAAAGAAACACATTTACCGGAAAATTGACGGAGAAAATGTTTGATGGAATTTTCCAAAGGGCAAAGAATTTGTTAAAATCCAAATGACTAATGACAACCGACAAGGAACAGGTCAAAAGTAAAAAATATCATGGAAAGAGAATTTACAGCGGCACGATTGAAAACACGACACTCGAGTTCTGGGATAAAATGATGGATATAAATCTTCGCTCACTTTTCCGTTTGACACAGCTTGCCCTTCCTTCTATAATCGAGAGAAAGGGAAACATTGTGAATGTCTCCAGTGTGACTGGTGTCCGAGCTTTCCCGAATGTGTTAGCGTACTGCGTAAGTAAAGCCGGAGTGGATCAGCTAACTCATTGTGCGGCGTTGGAGTTAGGACCGAAAGGTGTGAGAATAAATGCTGTCGATCCGGGTGTTGTACTTACGAATCTCCATCGGAACAGTGGGATGCAGGAAGAAGCATATCAAAAATTTCTCGAGCATAGTAAGACAACACATCCAATTGGTCGTGTTGGAAAGCCGGAAGAAGTTGCAGAGTTAATTCTATTTCTCGCGTCCGACCGTGCGGGCTGGATTACAGGTGGAAGCTTCAATATCGATGGCGGCAGGGCTCAAACGTGTGCAAGGTGAATTTTTAGTTGTGAGTGGTGAATTGTGAGTAGCACGAATGACAAGACATGAATCCTGAAACCTAGAATAATTATTCTTTTATAATCCATCTTGATAAATATGAAAAAGTCCAAGTTCTCTTCGCTTTCTCTTTCTACAAAATCCATTCACGGTAAGCACCCCCATGCTTTTAAAGGTCCTGTGACGTTTCCGATATATCAAACGAGCACATACCGCTTCGAAAACTCAAACGATGCTATTAGATACGCACATGGCGACTCTAATGTTTTGGTGTACACACGTTATCACAATCCAACCGTTAATGAAGTGGAAGATCGAATTGCTTTGATGGAGGATGGCGAAGCTGCTGCGCTCTTCTCATCAGGTATGGCGGCAATCTCAACGACGATTCTATCACTTTGCAAAAGTGGTAATGAGATAGTCAGCACGCCGGCACTCTACGGTGGAACGTACCGTTTTTTCCGCGACACATTACCAAATTATGATATCACGGTGAAATATGTTGATCCAAATTCTTTAGAGGATTTGATGTATCTTATCACTCCTAAGACAAAGTTAGTTTATTTGGAGACACCAACAAATCCCACACTCAGCTTGATAGATATTGAGAAGCTTGTGAAGCTGACAAGGAAGATGGAGAAAGAATTTCGAAAGAAAATCACAATCGTTATTGATAACACATTTGCGACAATTCTCAATCAGAAACCGTTCGACTTTGGTGTGGACGTTATCGTTGAAAGCTCGACAAAATATTTAGGCGGGCATGCAGATTTGATGGGCGGGGTGGTCATCGGGATGAAGAAGTTTATCGGGCAGGTGAAGGAATTAGCCAAGCACCTTGGCGGCTGTGCCGACCCTTTTGCAGCTTTCTTATTGGATAGAAGTTTGAAGACATTTGAGCTTCGTATTCAACGCCAGAACGAAAATGCGTTCGCACTTGCAAAAGCGCTTGAAAAACATCCGAAAGTATCGCGAGTGATTTATCCCAGTTTGCCATCTCATCCACACCATAAACTTGCGAAGAAACAAATGTCCGGTTTTGGAGGAATGGTTACAATAGAAGTAAAAGGTGGTGTGAAAGGTGCAGTCAAAGTGTGCGACTCACTCAAAGTTGCCGTTAATGCAATGTCGCTTGGAGGTGTAGAGACGCTTGTTAGCATTCCCGTTTATTCGTCTCATGTGAAAATGAGTAAAGACGAATTAGCAAAACACGGTGTAACTCCGGGCATGATACGGATTTCTGTCGGTGTGGAAGGAATAAAGGATTTGATTGAGGATTTTGAACAGGCACTGAGAAAATTGTGAATGGTTAATTGACAACTGTCAATTAACCATTAATAATTAACAATTAAGTAAGAATCTGCTTCAATAATTCAAAATCAACATTTCCCCCACTGATTACAGCACAGCATTTATTCCCCTTTAGTACCAAAGCATTTTTCATGATAGCTGCCGGTGCAACAGCGCCGGTCGGCTCTACAAGTATCTTCATCCGCTCAAGGAAGAATCTCATCATTGGAAATATATCTTCATCTTTTATAGTAATAA
>JACQYX010000090.1 GCA_016207985.1 Ignavibacteriales bacterium
AAAATATGGGGATAAATTATCCCAGTCTTTCGCCATACCGAGATCGAATTTTAGAATAAATAGCAGTATCAAAACGGGGAATGAAGCGAGAATTAAAAACTTGCTTTCGATTGATTGAAGAAAAACATTGCGAGAGCGAAAATATGTTAGCAGCAGAAAATAAACTGCTCCCGAAGCCATGAGGATGATGTAATTAAATATATCTACACCATGGAAGAATGAGAATAGTGTATAAGGTTCTGAATATCGTTCAACGGGCTCGGTGCTGAAAGAGAGAGGCAGAAAATGACTATGAGGCACCCAGGCATAGAAATTTTCCACATCGAAATTTATCATCACCAGCACAATCAAAATTATTACTACCATCATCCCTATCGCTTTTACGATGTTATTCGTCCCGTTTACTTGTTTCTCTCTCATAGTTAGGTATATTAATGAAGGAAGTAAGAGAAGGCTCAGATAGTGTGAAAAGAACATCGCTAAAAAAGTGACCGCTGCGGAAGTATAAGGAAGTTTTTGTTTCAAGTATAAGAAAGCTGTTAGAAGGTATAACGTTAGTAAAAGCAGCACACCCGAATATGTTTCAACATAACCAAAAAACAATTGCAGATATGGTACCGATAGTAAGAACAGAAAAGAAAGTAATTGCTCCTGTGGCTCGGTGAATATCGAACGGGTCAAGTAAAATATCGCGATGATAAACACAATGCCCAAAATCGTATCAGCGATGAGGAAAGTATTCAGCAAACCATTGTACGAGGAGACGTTCAATATTTTCGAGATCCAGAAAAAATATATGGTCGAAAGCGGCTCATTCCGAAGATCGAGGGGGGCAGCACCACGCAAAGCTTCCGAAAAATTCTTCACGATATAAAAGCCATCTCCTAAAAGCGGAACACGTACACGTAACGTAACTGCGCAGATGATAAATCCGATAATTATAAGCGTAATAAAATAATACGGTTTATTGACCATAAAGTGTTGGATTCGGTCAAGAAATTTTAACTCAGGCTTTCGTGAAAAGTATACGATAGCAGCAATAGCAACGGCAAAGTAAAATATCTTGAAGTGAATTGGTAACAAACCTAAAAAGTGAAATCCCCAATTCAAACCGCTTGTGGACAATAATCCCCATACTTGTAATCCCATCAAGAAACAAAGAATAACGATTAACAGTCTATAATAATTTCTCACCATGAATAACCTCGGATTTTAAGAATCAATTGAGCGTGTGCACTGCCGGAACGTGCGGCATGACGGTATGCTTGGAGGGCTTCTTGCTCTCTTTTTGGAGGTGAATATCGGCTATGTTCTTGTAGCTGCGCGCATACTGTGGATTTACTTGGATAGCTTTCTGAAAAAGTTTCATCGCTTCATCAAATTCATTTCGACTATAATAAATCAATCCGAGATTGTTATATGGTCCCGGCAAGTTAGGATTCAATGTAGTACATTTCTGAAAATAGCTCGTTGCTTTTTCCTGGTTTCCGGCATTCATAAATGTACTGCCGACATAGAGGCAGAAGTTTGCATAGCTCGATTTAGCATCGGAGCTATTCGGCTCCATTTTCATCCATCTTTCATAAGTTGCAGAAATGCTATCGTAACCCGATTCTCCCAATTCCCAATACGACTTAACGAGCTTTTCATAACCACGATGATCTTCGGGATACAATTTAAGGTACTTTTTCCAGATCGGTACCAATTGTTCAACTTTACCTGTATGGAAGAAATGCATAGACAAATCGAATGCCGATAAATAATATGCACCTCTTTGCATAAACGGACCATCCATTATGCCCTTCATCCGATTGATCGACGATTCTTCATTCGCGTTGACCTGAAACCATCCAATGGATACAAGTACAGTAGTTCCTAAAAGCAATACAAGCGGTTTAATTTTCTCTGAGTATGTGGATATTCCGAAATAATAAAGCGCTCCAACGGTAGCTATCCAGAAAAATGTTGCAGCGATGTCCCAATCCTTCGCCATACTGAGATCGAATTTGATAATGAAAAATGCGAGAAACAAGGGAAGCATATAAAGAAGAAAAAACCATTTGAACGTATTATTACCCTCTTTCCACACTAAGCGCCGCATCGTTATAAGAAGGAGAAAAATAACCACAGGTCCAAGTAAGATTAAAAGATTTAGTAGATCAAGAAAATGATATCCTGAAAAAAGTGTATATGCTTGAAACTCATCAATGGTTTTGTTGATTGAAAGTATATGTGTTCGTGTAAAGCTGTGAAAGAGAAACGAACAATCGAATCCTGCAATTGCAAATACTGATAGAAAGATAAGAAGTGAAATTCCCATGCCGAGGAATAACTGTCTTGGTCCATTTTTTCGCCATTCATTCAAACAAAGCAACAAAACAGAGAGTCCTAATAATAAATTTAAAAAGTGAGAGAGAACTAATAGTGTATATGCTGGAAGTAACCAGTAAAACCGGACTTTCTCCTGAATCACAAGAACGGAGAGAAGGAGGAACGATGAGATAAGCAGCAAAACGACGGAATATATTTCCAAATACCCCCAGAATATTTGCATATGTGCACCGACAAG
>JACQYX010000091.1 GCA_016207985.1 Ignavibacteriales bacterium
GTTCCGTTAATTCTCGCATTTAGATCTTACTTCTATGTTGCTCTATCGATTTAAATCAGTCCATTGTAGCTGCTATGATTGAGAACTTGGTCGGAGAATCACTCTATAGCGCCAGTTTAAAAGGAATAGTACTCCGATTAGTGCAAGAGGTCCTCCAATTAATATATAAACGTCTATTCCAAACCTACCCCAGACATTGATAATGTAAGCTATACTTAGTAATAGACAGATAACTCCTACTATCCATTCACGATGCCATAAAACTATTAATAAACCAATCACAATCAATTGTGGAATAAGGTGCATTAAAAGTGCAAGAGCTGTTTCCCAAAATCCACGTGACTCGCTGAATACGTCTGCTGCAAACAGGCATGTGAATGCAATAAAGACAATGGTTAGAACTCTTGGAGACCAGTATAATAATTGGAGAGCCGGTCGAAGATTTTTCGATGCACCTAAACGATGCACAAAAGCATACACGAGGGAAAAACCACCCAGAAGTAATAATACGATTCCTGGAGGATTATCATTTATACCTATTATTGATGTAATCACAATCGATACAAATCCGATTATTAGCCATATAACGGTAACTGTTTCATTACTGTTTGGACGAGGTTGTTCTGATTGAATATTCATTTTATTAATCTCCATTGTTTAGTGGCTATTAACATGATAATACATTATTAATCATCAATGAAAAACGCATCCTTGACTGGTTCGTGCTGAGGCATTTCTTTGATATTCTCTTTTATCTTCTCAGATGGCTCGAATAAATCTACAATCTTATTTGTAATATCAACTAACTCGAAATCAGAATTGTTATAGACTAATTCCCATTTAGAAACTACAACGTTAAGATTCTCCGCTTTCGCTATTGAAGCAATCTTGTCTTTATACATATCCAATATTGTGTTAACTGATCCTTTCCCAAATCCTTGATCGTGCAGGATTGCTTGATGCAGCTTGGCTTCATATTCGATCTTGGCAATTTCTTTTGTGTCTTTTTTTTCTTTAGCTGCATCCATTCTTTTCTTGATTTCAGGATATGGGCTTTTAAAGAATTTTGAGTTCGCATAAACGATGGCAACAGAGCGTGAATCGAATATTCCAATGCGTTGTTTTGTTTGAGCGTTGGAATTGTACGAGCTTCCCAGAATACAAAGAGACGCAAATACGACCAATATAATCGCTCCGGAAAAATATCGGGATAACGACATGTGAGTTCCTTTCTTTTTATTATTGTTGGGTTCATTATGTTTGAGTTCGAGAGAATGCAGTGTTTAAGACAGTATATTATTCTGTTTCTTTTATTCGGATTATTCTTTCACCAACGTTACGCCATTCAGCATCATCGTTATCTGGTTATTGCGTTCAATTGGGTATTTATCAATATGGTACTCCTTTGCCCGGACAGTTGGCTGACTAATGATAAGTATACTATCCCCCCTGAATTCGACAAGCATGTCTTTACAATATTCTGGTGTGACTCCGATATTTAATTTGTCGTCATCGGGATTAGAAGAATTATTATTTTCAGTCAGGTCAGCAGTTCCTGAAGATTTGATTTCCATTTTAAAACCGGTATCTGAAATCCACACGCCAATAAAAGCTTTTTTGTTTTCAGGTATAGGTTTAGGGCTTTTAAATGATGTACACGAAGTTAATGGATATAAAATCAGCAACAAAACGAGCACGGGGTATTTTGTTAAAAGTTTCTGTCTCATTGAGATTTATTTGATTAAAGGTTTAATTGATGATCTTTTTAACCACCAAACCAATAAAAATAAAATGGAAGGGAGAAAGAATAACAAAATCACAGCAATGTAACGGGAATCTGGATTAGGATTAACTGCGACAAGGATGTTAAATACAATAAAACTAAGCAATGAGATGTTATTATTGTAAAAGTGTCGAGGCCGGGACCTGACCTATCGCGTCCCTCTAAAATGGAACCAATAAACATAAATAAGGTAAACGCAACCATTAAGGTTCCGATAATGCGTGCCGTCCAGTGTATGATGCTGATTGATGTTGTTTTTTTCATTTTATTTTAGAATTTGTGAATGACATATTTATTTATCAAAAAGTAAACTGTTCCTCTATGCTTGTCTGTGATTTAAAACTTGCATATAACTTTTTTTATTATGTAATTGTTATTTGATTTACCTATACTACTTCTGTGATTTTCGCTTTCGAACCTTTGTAAAAACAAAACGCCGTCACAAAGAGAGGGATCGAGAGAATGATTCCCATGAAAATGCGACTCTCCGTGAGCCCGCCAACCGGACCGAAAAATATAAACGTGCCGAGTCCGATGACGGCGAGAACGATAGCGCTTATCATAGGTCGTTTGATTCCAATCAATCCTACAAGAATAATCAATAACCCGGGTGACGCTTCCATGAATGTACCCAAAGAAAAGCCATGTGAGAGTGATGCGAAGAGAGTTATTGCAACACCTGCAATCACTGTAATCCGCACAGCTACTGCACGGTAATCGCCAATCATTACAAGCCCGACAATCCCTTTTGCCACAAGTGCAATTGTTACAAGCATAGCATACTCATCGAATGCCTGCTTACCGCTGAGTCCGGCTTTGACTGCAAAAATTATAATGGCGATGATGACAACCGTTAGTGCGATATTTCCCGAATGATATTGAATTTGCATCTGCCGCTCGTCAGCATATTTTTTTGCTACACCGAATGCGAGCAATGTTGACCTTAGCAAAAATCCCCCGACCATCAGATATATAAACAATTCATTGACTAATGCACCGAGCAATAATCCGGCAAGAAATATTCCCGTAGCTATCCAAGAAATTTTATCCCATTTAAACATAATCTTTCTCCTCGAGTTGAAATAGTTCATCTACAGTTGTGTTTAGTTTATGAGCGAGTAACAATGCAAGCTTCACCGATAGATTGTAGTCGCCTCGCTCTATTGCTACAATCGTTTGACGTGAGACTTTTATCATATCGGCAAGCTGCTGCTGGCTTAAATCTCCACACTCGAACCTATATTTTCGTAAGTTAGTTTTCATCCTTTTAGCCAAACCATAATTGTTTTATGAGCTACGATAATGTAAAGAATACCTTACATATTGTCAAGTATTATTTTCATTTTGTCGAAAATATCAGACATTTTCTAATGAAAATAATCGATTCAGAGGGATTAAAGTGTAAAATTATTTCTGTAAATAGAGATGAAAAAAGGTAGTGAGGGTGGAGCTGAAGTGCGACTCACATCCCGCCCAGATGCTACGTTGAATGTGAGTCGCACGTTTCTAATACTTATTTTTATTTAATCCCGCTTCACTGCACTTTCGTCCATATAAAAGACTTCCCACAAATGTCCATCTATATCCTGGAAACTTCTGCCATACATCCATCCGAGGTCTTGAGGTTTTCTCGTCTCGATTCCACCGGCTGATATCACTTTTTTAATCATTTCATCTACTTTTCTCTGCTTTCTGCGGTTAAGGCTAAAATCGCTTCAGTGCTTTTTGCCGAATCACAGATTTCTTTATTGGTAAATGTTTTGAAAAACTTTTCGCCCAAAAGCATTGCAAAGATGTTTTCGCCGATTATCATGCATGTTGCATTCTCATCAGTAAACTGAGGATTGAAAGTGAAACCTAATTTTGTAAAGAACTCAATGGTTTTCTTGAGGTCTTTAACGGGTAAATTCTCAAATAATCATAACTTATTTCAGCAGAATCAGTTTTTTTGTATCGATGAAATATTTCGAACGGATTGTGTAGAAATAGATTCCGCTCGATAATCCTGAGGCCTCAAAATGCACCTCATGTTCTCCAGCGGAAAAATATCTATCCGCAAGCACAGCAGATTCCCTGCCCAGGAAATCATAGAGGACAAGGTGTACATCCCCCGCTCGTGCAAGCGAAAAGGTGATCTGTGTTGATGCGTTAAATGGGTTGGGATGGTTCGGTTCTAATCGATATTGTGGGATGTTACCTTCTTCTTCAAGCATACCCGAGGAAGGGGATGAGAAATACGCTTGCAACAAATGTCCCCCGTTGTCATCCGGAAATTTCACCAGACATTTCTTAGAAAGAGAGTCATAACACCAACCGGTTAGCGAATATTGAGTGATAGGAGCGATCATAATGACCGCGGTTTCCGCATTGCGCTCATGTGTGATAGCGACGGTTCGGAAAACACCCTGCTCGTACTCATATGTAATACCGTCATCATCATACACGGTGCAAGAGCCGTTTCCATTCGGATAACTGGAGAGGATCACAGTCTTTTTCATTTCTGGTGCATCAGTAAAGAGTGCTGCAGGAGACATTGGAATTATCGCTCCTGCCTTCACAAAGATCGGTATATCATCACTTATGACGGGGACATTGATAAAGCCTGTGCCGGTATACGATTTCCCGGAATGGAAATCGTACCACATTCCTTCCGGAATATAGATCGATTGAATTGTCGCTCCAGATACGGTCACCGGTGAAACAAGTATATCGTTACCAAAAAGCCATTCCGATGAGAGGTTTCCCACAGCAGGATCGCCGGGATATTCCATCACGAGCGGTCGTGCGAGGGGAACACCGGTGTAATGATTCTCGCATGCAGCGGCGTAAATGTACGGCATCAGGGTATACCGCAAGCGAATATATTTTGAGGCGATACTCTCCGCCTGTGTGCCGAAGTGCCATGGCTCCCGTTCCTGGTTGTACATGCCGTGCACACGGAAAATCGGAACGAAGGCGCCGAACTGTATCCAGCGGTAATAATTTGCTGAAGTTGGATTGTTCTGAAATCCGCCGATGTCCATCCCCCACCATGGTACACCGAGGGTGATGCTGGATAGCATAAAAAGCCGTTGGTTTGCCATGGAAGAAAATCCGGATTGAATATCTCCCGACCATAAGCCGTACGCGTACCGTTGTGCACCGGTATAAAAATTTCGGTTGATCGACCATACCCGTTTGTTGTTGTATGCCCGTTGACCTTCGTATTGCGCGCGTTGCATCTGCATGAACATCAGATTCCCTCCGTACTCGTCCGCCTCGTCGTTCCAGTATCCACTAATTCCTTTTTCATATGATTGTTGCTGGAGGGCAAAACTTTCCCAGTACCATTTTCGCACCGCGGGATCGTGGAAATTCAATCGCCCGACCTGTTGCCCGCTGAAGTAATCTGTCTGGTAATCGACAAAAAAATTATTTGCCTGACAGTATGCACCCTGAACGGTGTTGACGTGAATGCGCGGTTTGCGTATCCCCATCAGGTGCATTGACATGTTGGACAGCGAATCGACGATCACCCCGGACTGCCCGTCGGGAAATTTCGGTCCCCAGTGGAATTCACCGTAGTTGTCGCCTCCCCAATCCATCCAGTCGAAATCTAAGACATACGCATCGATCGGGATTTTTTTGTTGCGATAATTTTTAATGTCGGCGTACAGTTCTGCCTGATTGATTCCCCATTCCGTATTCATGAAGCCGTACGTGTATTTCGGAAAAAGTGGTGGGAAGCCGGTGATCTCATACAATCCGTGGATGATCTCTTTTGGTGAGCCGATGATGAAATAGTACTCGATGTCCCGTTTCGCCGAGCTTGTGTGGCGTGAGAACGAAAATGAATTTCCCGAGAGGGCGATTGTTCCCCCTTCCGCATCGGCAAGAAATCCCCAACCCTGCGTTGTCCAGGTAAACGGTCCGCCGGCTTGTCCCTGATTGCCAGACGTAACGGCGCCTCCCGACGGTGTGGGGAGAATTCCGGTAGAACGGTTATGTACACCGTAAAATGTCCCGCCTGAAATGGAGAGAGCAATGCTGTCCTGAAATATTCCACCGCCCACAGGTTCTTCGCAGATTACAGCTTCTCCGGTCCGGTCGATTTTAGAGAGATGAAACCGCAGCGGCGTCCGCCCGATCTCCAGCCGGTATGCCGCTGTTTGTATAGTGATGATCGGAGCGGAGGTGTCGATGACGGCTCCGGCAGAATCCCAACTTGTGCGGGCGACAACCAGCGTATCGGGATCTTCAACCCCGTTCGGACGGTAGTTGACCATGAGAATTCTCCCGGTGCACGGTTTGAAAACGACGACATCACTCCCGACGGAAAGCGAAAGTGCGTTATCAATGATCGATACCTCAGACACATTTCCCATTCCTTGTGTGAAGAGTTCGCCGGCAAAGAAAAGCATGTAGACGAATACAATGTGAACTATTGTATAATTTGTTTTCATGATGCTTTACCTGTAGATGGACAACTTATGGTGGGTATAGTGCCGCGATAGTTTGATATTCATTGAATGCGTTATTAATGCTGCCAAACTGTTAAGATATGGTACCCGTATATAACATTATTTTCCGTTATTTTCAACTACTAACAGCACCTTTGCTCATGCTGGAGGCACCCGCGCTTCCTGCGTCAGCGTAATTTATATTTTATATTCTTATCAAACAATTTTGTCGCCATTATAATATATTCCTTTCCGGGTTCTATTTTGATTTAATAATTCTTATAAAACTAAAAGCGATAATGCTTATATTGATGAAAAAATATTTTCTTTGTATTACAAGACTACATTGTACACGATAACCGAAATGGAAGGAGTAAACTGAAAATTATGAAAACAGCGAAAACGAAACGAGCGTCAGCTTAAGCGACTGGATGGCCAGCACTTATGGATGACTTGCCTTCTTCTGAAAGTTGTGTGTACTCACCTGCTCGCTTGATGCGTCGATATGATACTTCTAATGCACATGCGAACAATAATGGTATTACGATTATCCAAAGCCAAGAGCCTTTTGAATCAAGCCAGAGAATAATTGATAAAACCGCCATCAATGTCATTGCTTGCACGAAGAAAGCAACTTCACCATGCATCTTACTTAGGATCAACGTTGGTCGAGATTCTTGACCTAGTCGAATTTGGATTCGTTTAATATATAATGGATCATTAATCTTGGCGAGTTTCCGGGCAAGATAATGAACGAAACGAATAATTTGAGATGACAGGGGTTGTGTTAATAATCCGGCAATATATGCAGCACCAAGAAGAACAAGGACTTCAGGTAAATTAGGGAAAGTACATATATTATAGTACAGCGTTCGTAAACCAGAAACAAAAATTACTCCTGGAAGAAATCGTGAATAAAAATCATACCAAAGATCTGGTATCTTAAGTTCTGTTTTTATCTCGGCTGACATATTGGATTCTCCTTTCGGTGCTTGCTAACGGATGGCAACTAAGCTGCGGCAATGATAACTTAAAATGTACCACTGCACGAACCGAGTTCCCTGTAGTTTACTTTCATATTTCATAAAACCTCTACGCGCCATGATTAACGTACCTACGCCCATGGAGTTTATCCCGCTGAAAGCGGGATCAGCTTGAGTTGCTGGTTGGGCAGCCCCATTTACTAAATATTTTCTTCTGTCGATACAAATTCGGATTCTGATATTTCGATTGCTTTTATTGGATCACGTTGTGACACTGGCTTAGGATTTGGATAGATATCTATCGTAATTAAGAAAATGGTTTTATGGTTATGGATGATAACAGGTATGTTTCGAGATTGCTCGGATAGCGAAAACCGTAAATCACGATCTGTAATTTTAAAAATGACTAAATAACCAAATGGTTCATTGTATTGTTGAGTATATGTGTAAATTTGGTTAAATCCTTTTCGAATATATGATTTGCTCCTATCTACCGCGTCAAATATTTTCGTATCAACAAGTAAAGGATCCTCGGAACCCTGTGCAGCTATCAAATCAATCTCACCAGTTATCGATGAAGGCTCGATTGTAAAATCGATGCCTTGATCATATAAGTAAGAATATAAATCTAAGGCTAAGGACTTTTCGGATTTTTTTGTTTCGCTCTGCGACAGTTCCCAAAGGCGTGTTCTATGGAACCATTTGCTTCTTTGTTTATAACGGTAAAGTAGATTTAGCATTGCCCTTTGGTCATCAAGTGCTTCATCAATATATTCATAGAAAGGTTCAAGAAAAATATCGCGTACAACTTCGATCAATTCATCATACTTACTATAAACACCGCATGCTTTGGCAAATTCTGAATATTCAATGTTTTGAAGGTCACATTTCTCAGCTAAATACCTTAGTACAGCATAGCCTATGGCTGCTGATTCTGCTTCCGTTTCTCCGAACTGACCTTCACCTTTTTGAATTTTTTC
>JACQYX010000092.1 GCA_016207985.1 Ignavibacteriales bacterium
GGTTTAGACGGTTTTACAACACGGAGCGTATTCATCAAACACTGGAATATCGTACTCCTTATGAAATGATTTTGAAATGGAAAGAAGAAATCACATACTCAATTGTCGCTTAAGTTGTTCCGAAATTATCAAACATCACACAATTAACTTAGATATTAAAATAGTTATCTAACTTATTGATATAACATAATTTTATCTTGCACAATATTTAATACAATTCATTGATTGTCCAGCATACATACATTGTGCAGCACTCGGGAAGTCACAATCGCAAATAGCTGCACAGCTAGGTGGTATTGCTTTTGCTGTATTCAATTGGATAAAGCCAAATAACGCAATTATGATGGCTATTGCCAACATCGAGAATGATTTTTTATTGTTCATAATGGTTCCTCCATTATTTATTTGTTATTGTATAGTTGATTTATTAGTGAGTACTGTGGGAGTACTCGTTCTACTTTTTATTTCATTTGTTTGTTCATTATTTAATTCAACTATCCAAATTTTCCCAAACACTACATCATCTCATCATCGAAAGTGAATAAGTTAGTTTAATATCCCTTTCAAAACCTTTTACGAGAAGATACATTTCATCGGACCCAGCAAGAAAATGATCTTCTCCTCGACTTAAATAAAACATCGCTAAAAGAGTTTCCTCCATTGTAAGAACGTTATGCCGTTTCCCCCATACATATCTTGGTTTAATAAATTTGTTATTTTCGTTGACTAGGAAAATCCTATCCTCAAGATTGGTGATCTCTGGCATATAACAATGTTCGCTCCCATAAAGAGGTACTGTAAATCCCTCCCCACCAAACATACCACCAACATAGTATGTTATCATAGTTCCACAGGGCCAGGCTCTGTTCTGTATTGTTATCAAAAACATCAATGAATCTATTTGTAATTTATCCCGATAATAATTTCCTCTTGAATCCATAAACCTCTTTGCTGCCCAATCTACATATAAACCTGCATTATCTTTCATCAATGCATCTACGTTCATACGATAATCCTCTTCCGACCAATGATAAATCCCTTGAGAGATTCGCTGAATAGCAAGTATGACAGAAGGATAATATGGTGTAGCGATTATTTTTATATTCGTTCGCATGTCATAAAGATTATGCGACATCGCACCTGCGACAATTGTTAGGCATTCTTGATCATCCCATTCAGTACATGGTTTTTTAATTATGTCTTCGTATTGGTTTCTTCCAATGTAAAAACATCCGGAGAAAAGATATTCGCATTTTTATTCCATGACCCCTTTCATCATCAGAACTTAGCATAGGGGATTATTGGAAATTTACAACTTTCCGTTTGAAAGTCAAATAGAAACGAGATGTTCGTTTATTCGATAAGGGAAAAAACTTTATTGAATGGAAAACTTATGAAAGAAAGTAAAATATCACCTATTTTGACGTAAAAACTCTAATCTATCCTTCAGCTTGTCTGCAGATGTCAAGAGTTTATCTTTCCCGAATATACCATCCTCCTGCCTTGTAAACGTAAGCTCAAATTCCTGACTCATCACAATCGCTTCTTCAGGACAGACTTCTTCGCAGAAGCCGCAGAAGATGCAGCGCAGCATATTGATTTCGAATTTAATGGGATAGCGTTCCTTGGGTAATTCTGTTTCGGATGCCTGGACTTCTATTGCCAATGCCGGACAAACGCGAGAACATAAGCCGCAAGCAACACACCGCTCGATTCCGTTTTGCTCAACAAGAACCGGTCTGCCCCTGAATGAGGAAGGTGGCTGCCATTTCACTTCAGGATATTGGCGTGTAAACTTTGGGCGGAATACTTGTGATAGCGTGATCTTCATTCCATTGATTATCTGAGGAATGTAAAACTGCTCATACCATCTAAGGTCTTTTCTATGTACGAAGAACAAAGAACGAAGTACAAAGTACGTCATTAAATGAGTAAAATTACTAAACCTGTAACAAGTAAATTCAAAATCGCTATCGGCAGCATAAACTTCCATCCTAAATTCATCAATTGATCGTACCTGAAGCGGGGTATGGTCCATCGGATGACGATAAAGAACGCTACAAGAATTATAGTTTTGGTCAAGAAGCCGAGCACCTGAATAATACTTATCCAAAAATCTGATAGACCCAACGAGTGGACAAACGGAACTTGCCAGCCACCAAGAAATAGTGTAGTAATAAGTGCACTCGATACAAATGTATTTGCATATTCAGCAAGATAAAACATTGCGAACTTCATTCCGCTGTACTCTGTATGATAACCTGCGACAAGCTCCGGTTCGGCTTCAGGTAAATCGAATGGCAGTCGGTTCGTTTCGGCAAATGCAGCAACAACAAACGTTATGAATCCAATCGGTTGGAGGACGATGTTCCACCTCCACGCTGCTTGTACCTCAACAATTTTATCGAGCTGCAAACTACCGGCAATCATGATGACACCGATAATTGAAAGCCCCATCGAAAGCTCGTAGCTTATCATTTGTGCAGATGAACGAATTCCACCAAGAAGCGGATATTTACTATTCGATGACCAGCCGCTCAGCGTTAAACCATAAACACCGAGCGATGTAAGCGCCAAGATGTACAGGATACCGATATTGACATTGGCGATTTGAAGCTTGATGTCGTATCCGAACAAATCTATCCGGTCTCCAAAAGGAATCACCGCGAATGTAGTCATTGCAACACTGATGGATATAATCGGTGCGAGATCGTGTATAAAACGATTTGCCTTTGTGGGAACGATATCCTCTTTAAAAACAAGCTTCATTACATCGGCAATCGGTTGAAGCAAACCCTGCCAGCCAACTCGATTCGGACCGATCCGGTTTTGGATTGCTGCTGAAAGACGGCGTTCCAATAAAACTACGTAGGCAACGATACCAAGCATGATTCCCATTACGGCAACAATTTTTATGACTGTGATGAGTATTTCCATATCAGTTCTTCACTTTCGCTGTTTCTTTTTTCATTGAAAGCATCGCTCCATCGTGACTAAGACGTGAGAATGATATACCTTTAAACGCCGGTATTGTCGAAGCGATCTCGTTGAATACATCTTCGCAAGAATTGAATCTCCACTTTGCACCCATTACTGCGGCAAGTGAATTGATGATCCGCCACGATGCACGCGTATCACGCTTCAATCCTTTTGTCCATCGATCGTTGTGTGCCCCGAACTTATCTAAACGACTCAATGCCATGTTATCTAAGATTCTATCGTGTTCAAGAGTTACAACTGCAGGTCGATTACGCTGTATACGTCCCTGAAAGTTAGTAAATGTTCCATGTTTCTCAGCATAAGTCGAGCTGGCAAGTACTACATCGGCAATTTTTGTTGTTTCATTCTCATTCGATGCGTGAACAACGAGCAAATCCAGCTTCGATAGTGCTTCGGCAATCGTGGTATCGGATGCAATATCGTCATCTAATAGATAAAGAGCTTTAATTTTTCCGGTTCGAATATCGTCGATGATCGATTCGAATCCGAGCTGTGCAGTTTCGGGTCTTACACCAACTTCTCTTGCCCCAAGACTATTTGGAGTTTTATCTTCACGAATTAAAAGATCATCGTGAGAACATTTTTCAATATGCGGTATGAAATCGATCCGTTTTACACCGATGAAGTTCATAAATTTTACCAGAAGATAATTATCCTCATTGGTGGCATACGCAGAGCCGAACGCAGCCATCTCCGATTTTTTAAATGATTTAAGGTCGAAAGCCAATTTAGCGATTGCCTCGTCCCAACCAACTTCAACGAGCTTTCCCTCTTTCCGTATCATTGGACCTTTGATACGATTTGCAGCGTTGACGAACTTAAAAGTATTTAACCTGCCGTTATCGCACATCCAGTAACCATTGACATGAGAATTGTACCGAGGAGTTAATCTGAGAATTTCATTGTTCCGCACCCACATTTTTATATTGCATCCGCGCGAGCAGCCAACACAAATTGTATCTGTTGAAGACATATCCCAGACACGGGCTTTGAAACGAAAATCTCGACTGGTCAGAGCACCAACCGGACAGAGATCTATTACATTCATTGAATAAGGATTATCGAGCTTTTCACCGGGGAATGTCGTTAACTCTACATGATCGCCTCGTTGAGTAAACGTCAACTGGGATTTCTTGGCGATTTCGTCGCAGAATCTGGTGCAGCGTGAACACATTATGCACCGCTCAGTATCGAGCATAACATTCGGACCGAGCTCGACACGTTTTGGCTTACGAACTTTATCGAAATCGAAC
>JACQYX010000029.1:0-1810 GCA_016207985.1 Ignavibacteriales bacterium
GAATAACTATTCCTATCGATTCGCTGGTCGTTCGAGGATAATTGTCTGAGAGTCTGAAGATTATTTTTGAAATGTTCAACGACATAGTTCGGATCGCGTGTACTGTTCGTCAATGATTTGGCTTGCTGAACAAATTGTAGATACATATCGAGGAGTGCATTAAGCTTTTTTTCATCTGCCAATGGTTGATCGACTTTAGGAAAACAAAATTTCTTGAAAAGATCGAGTTTCTCTAAATTAATAAGATCGAATAATTTCAGATAAACCGGAAACATCTGTACAGTCCAAAACTCTTCCTGAATATTCTGCACACCTTTACCATGAAGA
The DNA here is from genome assembly GCA_016207985.1 of Ignavibacteriales bacterium. Classification (GTDB taxonomy): domain Bacteria; phylum Bacteroidota; class Ignavibacteria; order UBA10030; family SZUA-254; genus JACQYX01. The sequence goes on from JACQYX010000029.1 coordinate 328, forward strand.
TGTTTTGAGAGGCGTTCATAATCCTTATTTGTATCGTGAACTTCTCTGAAATCAAGAAAGATATGATATTGGAATGCTTTAAGCTCGATGTGCAATCCTCGCTTATGTAAATCTCTTCCCGAACGTATGTATTCAAGGTTTGTTTTATAGTCCTTGAATATGTAATAAACGTTATCAGCGTTCGAAAGCTCAAGTGCTTCGGCAAGCGCGCGATGTATGAGTTTAGGATTATCGGTCGAGGCAGCATTTCTGCCGACAGAATGTTTTATCCAACCGGAAGTTTCTTCGTACTTGTTATGATAGCAGATTATAGTCCTTTCATTTCCTGATTTGTTGGAATAAGCGAGTACATTCTCGTTCAGTCTGCCGTTGTTATCTATAAAATCGTACAGCTCGAAATTTGCGACCTGACTGAATAAATGACGCTTGCCAAGGAGTGGAAAGATTTCCTGTTCATGTCTCCAGATTAGATGCTTGTCGGATTCTTCATTATAGTAAGCACGTTTGTATTCCATTCCGTACTTTTCGGTGTAACCTTCGACTTGGCCATGGGCAAACATGGGAAGTCCCGGCAGCGTGACCATCATGAGTGCAACGCCAAAATATTTATCATCCTTACCAAACTGGGAGATTGCTGTTTGCTCATCGGGATTGCTCATGAAGTTGACGTACCGCTTGAGGATTTCTGGATTGTAGTGGAGAGTGTTTTTTATAAGCTCGCGGTACTTATTATTTTCCTCCTTCATCAGCATGTGCATAAAGGCGCTGTTGTAAACACGGTGCATGCCGAGCGTACGGACAAAGTATCCTTCGAGAAGCCAGAATGCTTCAGCAAGAAGGAGAGTGTTCGGCATTTCCTGATTGATGCGGTCTACAACTTCTCTCCAGAATTCATTCGGGAAAAGTTTATTGAATTCTGCAGTCGAAAGTGCATAGTCGCTTCGGGAAGGGATATCACCACCGCTTCCCGGCTGAGGATACCAAAGCCGCTGAAAGTGACGCTTCGCTAAAGTCATTGCTGCATCGAACCGGATAATGGAAAATTTCCGGGCAACATGGAATATCGTCTGAATGACCGCCTCTCTAACTTCCGCTTTCAGAAAATCCAATTGTGCCGTATCGTTCCAAGGCATATGTGTGCCATCGTTACCGTGATAAATGTATCGGATGTTTCCGTTTCGCTTATCAATTCGCTGGAAGACGACTGCAGCATCACTTCTGTTCCAATATCCGTCTTCAATTCTTAACTCAACATCAGGATGTTCAGAGAGGTTTCCACCAGTATATCTGTAATTCGGGAACGGCGGATAGTTTGATTGAATGAAATAATCGGGACGCTCAATGACCCACTTTGAAAAAATTCCCATATGGTTAGGCACCATATCGCCGGCAAGTCGAATTCCCCTCTGCCATGCCCGGTGTCGAAGATTCTGAAAACCTTCTTCACCACCAAGATCACCAGCGATTTCGTAATCGTAAACCG
>JACQYX010000029.1:1916-7828 GCA_016207985.1 Ignavibacteriales bacterium
ACCGAGTATTCCGAGTAAACTGCTTCCGGATTACCTGTCCACTGTTTTATCTTTTGTGAAGCTGAGCTGCGTTCCCAAATGCCAATGAGCCAGAGTGCGGTAAAATTCCAACGAGCGAGCCGATTTAATTCTTCATCGGGAATTTCATTCAGTTTGGTAATCGGTCGTTTATACTTTTTCGAAAGCTGATCTAACCACACATAAATGTTTTTCGCCAGAAGAACTACATTAGGCATCCAGGCGAAATCGGATGTGAAGCGCTCGAGGTCGAGCAGTCCCGCATCGACTAATTCATGATACTTGTAAGTTGGCACAGGAGGTGTCGGGGCTTCACCATGGAAAATTATTCTCATATCCTCCTTGAATAAATCGCCAGCACTTAAGATTCTCTTTAGAAATTTATCAGAGAGGATCAGTCCCCAATTTTTTTTGATATACTCAAGCTGCCCTCCTAAACTGCTGGGGCTTGCGAGTATCGGTGCGCGCAGTAAATCAAAAATGTACTGGTTTTGCGGACCGAATCGCTTCTCTGTCTGAAATAATTTCTCTGCCTCGCTGATCAATTGGAAATATGCTGTTCGCTCTTTTAAATCTTTATCATTAAACAATTCTTTGAATGGTGTATTTGCTGGATTGATATTGCTGAAGTATAAAAGAATAAGCTCTTCCAGCGTTACCTCGGTATGCGGTTTGCCGCCGGTGGTCGACTTGAGGTAATCCTCAAGCGTGCTTTCACCCAGGTAAACTTCGAGTGGTGGAAAAAGGATTCCAAACTGGTTGAGTGTTTCATTAAATTTATCCGACTTTACAGTCTGATCTATTTTGTTGATCACTCGCTCAAACACTTTCGGGTTTGCAGTTTCCTCATAGAGCCGCAACACATAATGATAAATCTCATCTATGAGTCCCATTGCATTCAGTTGTCCTGCTCTGATACTTTGTTCGGGATGTTTCTGAAGATCACGCAGTGCATTCATCTTCTGTGCGAGCAGCCGGACGGCGTGGTAGTTTGGGAAGATCACATTTCCACTACTTGTGAAAAGCGATTGATCTACCTGATACTTTTTCCGAGCGGAAGCGAGAATATGAAATTCAAATCGGGGATAAACCTTTTTGGATTGTTGGAGTCCGCCTGTGGCGGATGGAAATTTGGAGAGGGTGAGATTTAAAATGTGAGTGATCATTAAAGTTTGTTTCCATTCTTCTGATTAAGGTGGGATTTTACATGTTCTGAGATGAGCTGTTCGATCTTATGGACAATATTATCGGGTGCGCCGTTGAAGTATTTCGATTGAAGCCGCATGTCGCAGACTTCATTTACATAATCGACAATCACAAACTTGTTACTCTCTGTGATTGCAATCTCCGATGAGAAAAAATCAAGTCCGCAAATTCGCTGGATGGTCTCCATCGCACTTCTTAGCCCTTGCAGTTGAAAGCAAATCTCTTCTTCTGTTGTTAATTCTGTATAACGGTGTGTTTTATCGTCCCACCAGCATGGTATTATTTCACCGAAGGCAAAATAAACTCTGAACCAGGCACGTTTGTCACCAAGCGCTTTCGGTATTATCATTTCCTGTAGAAGGTACTTATCGTTCTTGTGTTCCTGTCGATTCTTAATTACATCCGTTAAGTTTGTAGCATTGAGAATAACGCCGGTGCCGCCGCCGGTCGTGTTAGCGGGCTTGATAACAAACGGCTTGCCGAGGTTCTTCAGTTCATCTTCGTTAAGTGTAATACATCGTTGTTCATTGTACGGTGAGAGGATAATCGTAGTCGGTACATAAAGACCATTCGTGATGAACTCAAGATGCATCGTTGCTTTATCAATTGCATGGATGACCCGATGATACGGATTGATTAAGCACGTTGCGTGTTCTTCCATCCATTTAACGAGAGGAAGAAATTCCGGGTCTGCATCGGTTGCGCGGTCGAAGAAAGCTTGAAAGACAAAATCACCTTGTTTGAGTGATTTGAGAACTTGCGGTAGATGATTAGTGTCGATTCGATAAGTAGAGATTCCCCGCAGGGAACATTCTCGCTCAATTCCAGCAATAAAATCTGAATCAAACTCCCAATTCCATGCGATTGCAAGATGAAATATTTTTGTCCGTGATGGGTTCATGTTGGAATATACGGCTTTGAAGGGGAAAACTCAATTTAAGATAAGGATATAAAAAGCCAGCCCATAATAAAAGCTGGCTCGGGAAGATAATACTTTTACGTTATAAAGAAATCAGAGGATAACTTTGGTTGTTAGTGCGAAACCAAAATCGCGCGAGTTAGCAAGTCCTTTTGCAATTTCATTCTGCAAATAGACACTCTTTCCTATGTATGCACCGAGGAAGAGACTTGCTGCGAATTCGCTTTGTGTAATTCGCTGACCAGCAGAGCTGCTGCTTTGTACACTTGCATATTCTGCACCAACTCCGATTATACCAGTCTGGTTGAAATCATAAAAGATGCCTGTGTGACCACCCATGGTCATATCTTTATCCTCGAATGTGTATGTCGCAGTTGGATGAATAACATATGTGAGTTGATCGGAGTGGAAAATGTTTGGTAGTGAAAATGTCATTTCGTTCTCAGTACCATCAAATGTTCCTACCTGTTCAGCAATGACGTCGAGTGTATAATCCTGTACTTCAGAAGAATGAAGATGATACACACCTCTTAGACCGTATGTATCGATCCTAAAATCATTGCGGGGCTTTTCGCCAGAGCCAAGACTAAGTTGGATCGAGAAGTTCCGTGCTGCACCGTAATAAATATTTCCATTCAAGAAGAACATATCGTTTTCCGGAGTTCCAATGTTGTTGAACGAATATTCATTATTTACATCCAAAACAAGTGATCGATATGGATAAACCATCGATCCTTTACGCAAGAATAGATATGTGTCAAAACATGGATATGCAGTAGTTGCAAACATGGAGAGAATTACCACCGTGAGTATAAATTTTTTCATGATTATGCCCTTTAATGTTTATGAATATGTTTATTAGAGTTTGATTCTTTTCCGATGGAAGTTGTGAGTGTTAACTTACCGTGCTTTACTCCCTTGAAACTCACTTGAAACTCAGGAGTTTTTCAGCGATTTGTTTTAAAATCCCCGCTTTGCCTTTAAGCAAGATAACTTCAAAGCAGTGATCATGATCGAGGTGAACATGACTTGTAGAAATGATGTTGTGGAAGTGTTTATGCTGCAAGTTGGCAAGACTTTTTTCAAGCTCTCGTTTGTGGTGATCATAGATATAAACCAAAGCACCGTAAACTTCGCCGATAGCCGTTTGTATGTTTTCTTCAACCAATTTATCACGAACTATGTCGCGTATGGCTTCAGAGCGATTGGTATAACCTTTTTTATTTATAAGTTTATCAAATTGTCCGAGGAGGGAGTGCTCCATCGAGACACCAAAACGAATGAGTTTTTCCATATTTTTGTGCTACGTTTTTAACAAATGTAGCACAATATATTATTAAATGCAAGAAAAAAATCCGCCCAAGAGTAATCCTTTTATATGGTTTCTTAGAAAAAGAAAAGCCGATTCGTGATGAATCGGCTTTTTTAAGAATCTAAGCAGAATTCTTGTTTTTTTATCTTTTCTTCAATGCTTTCCGTATACTGTCTAAAGCCCACTCGATGTTTGGGATTGAATTGGCATACGAGAAGCGTAGATAACCCTCCCCGAATTTTCCAAATGCAGTTCCCGATAAGCACGCTATTCCGGCTTCGTTCAAAAGGAAATCGGCAAGATCGCGAGAGCTCATTCCAGTACCTTTGATGTTCGGGAAAACGTAAAACGCACCATGCGGTCGGTGGCATTTGAATCCGGGAATGGAATTTAATCCATCAACGATTACATCTCGCCGTTTTTTGAATTCATCGACCATTTTATGGACTTCGTTCCATGGACCGTTCAGTGCCTCAACGGCGGCGATCTGTGAGAAGCTCGCAGTGCAAGATACACTATTTATTTCGAGCTGACAAATCAGTGGAACTAATTCAGTAGGCATGACACCATAACCAAGTCGCCAACCGGTCATAGCAAAAGTTTTTGAGAAACCATCAAGGATAATCGTCCGCTCCTGCATGCCGGGCTCAGCAGCAATACTGTAATGTTTGAAATCGCCATAAACTATCTGACTGTAAATCTCGTCTGCAAGTACAATCAAATTGTTTTCAACTGCGAGTTTCGCAATCTGCTTCAGATCGTCCTGTGTAAGAATTCCGCCGGTTGGGTTTTGCGGTGAATTCAAAATCAGCAGCCGGGTTTTTTTCGTGATAAGTTTTTTTAGGTCATTAACGTCGACACGGAACTCGTTTTCTTCTTTCAGTGCAAGTGGTACAGCTTTTGCGCCAACAAACTCGATGACCGATTCATATATCGGGAAACCGGGATTGGGATAGATCACTTCGTCGCCTTCATCCACAGTCGCCATTATAAGGTAGAACATAATTGGTTTGCCGCCCGGCGTGACGACAACGTTATCGGGCATTACTTCTATACCGCGTGTCTGCGAGATATGTTTTGCAATCGCTTCACGCAGAGGTGGTAAGCCGGGTGCAGGTCCGTAGTGAGTGTAATTATCATCAATTGCTTTTTTGGCTGCTAACTTGATGTTCATAGGTGTATCGAAATCAGGTTCACCGATTTCAAGGTGAACGATTTTTTTACCTTGCGATTCGAGCGCTTTTGCTTTAGCGAGAACTAAAAATGCCGTCTCGGTGCCGAGCCGGCTCATTCGTTGTGCGTTCTACCTGATATTATCATTTTATGGATTCTCGTTTTCAGTACGTTGGCGGCTTGTTAAGAAACCAGTGCTTTATTTTTTCTCAATGAATTTTAAAGCTTCTTTAATTAGCGGTTCGAGTGCGTCTTCGCTTGCATATCCAACGAATTCTTTTACGAGAGTTCCATCTGGTCGGAATAAATAACTATCAGGTATTCCATATGTTCCATACGCTTTTGCTATCTCGTCCTTAATACCGATTTGCCAACGCATCTTGTACTTCTCCATGAATGTCCTCACGTCGCTCTCGTTCGTTTGCACTGCAACACCGATAATCTCAAAACCTTTCGGATGGTATTTTTCATATAACCGCACGAATCCCGGCGTCTCCATCTTGCATGGTCCACACCACGGTGCCCAGATATTTACGAGAACGACTTTTCCGGCATAGTCCGATAACTTGATAGTTTTTCCATCCAGTGTTTTTAGTGTAAAATTGTACTTGCCATAATTTGCAGCAACCTTCAGGACGCTTTCTTTTGCCTGAGACTTTATCTTGTCTGTTTTTTTGGATTGCTGTCCGAATGTAGCTATCGTAGCGATTGCACAGACGATTAAAATGATAATATGATATTTGAATAACTTCATCACCACTCTTTAAAAAGATGAAGGATGGGGGGTGAAGGATGAATGACTTTAAATAGATACACGCCCAGAAAAATCATTATTTACCTTTCAATTTTCTTTCTTTGACAATCGTGATGAATATGGCAATTAATTCATCAGATTCTTTTAATGCTTTTTGAAAAGCAGATGAATCCGAATTAGCTATTTCAATTAATAATTCTAACAAATAATGAGTTTCTTCAAGTTCTTGCAATCCACCTTCTAATTTACTTATAAATTCCGCATTAGATCGCGCACGGTATGCTTCTCGATAGTGAGCACCAACCGAGGTACCCGATTTCAATAATTGTTTTCCCAAAACCTGATTTTCGGTTGTCTTCGAAAGTGATGAGTAAATCCTTATAATCATCAATGCAAACTCTTTCGTCCTCTTCGTCAAATCCATTATTTTACCATCCTTCATCCTTTTTCTTTCATCCTTTAATGAGTTTCTTCCCCTCATTGAGAATAACGCTAACTTGATCTTTACTCGATGCTTCAGAGTATATTCT
>JACQYX010000067.1 GCA_016207985.1 Ignavibacteriales bacterium
ATTCTTCGCCGGAAAGATTGCCACGTCCGCTTCCATAAAAATAAATCGAAGTATTTGATCGACGCTAAGAAACAATTTCCCCACATTGTTGAACAGCTTAAAAGCAATAAATCAAGCGAAGAAACGCGGCTCTGGCTTGTAAAAAATGTGAAAGGTTTAGGATGGAAGGAATCATCACACTTTCTGAGGAATATCGGCAATCGTAACTTAGCCATACTTGACCGCCATATTCTCAGAAATCTGGTACGTGTTGGCGTTCTTCGCAAATTACCTGAAACACTAACAGCTAAGAATTATTTGCAAATCGAAGAAAAATTTCGGAAGTTTTCTATGCAGATCGGTATCCCGATGGATGAACTCGATCTGCTTTTCTGGAGCATGGAAACAGGAAAGATACTGAAATGATGAAGGATAAAGGATGAATGATGAAAAATGAGGTTTGTTGGATTGAAGTCTGATTTTGGGATAGATGATTAAGTAATCAATTTCAGGTATACGAAGTACAAAGAACTAAGAACAAACAACAATAAATATAATTGCAAATGCATAACAAAAAACTAATAATTCCCCACAGCTCCAAACTCTCCGCTCACTGCTCACCGCTCACAGTTCGGAGGGTTAAATGAAAGCCCTTGTAATCGGGGCAGGAATGATGGGAAGCGCATTGGCATACGACCTTGCACATTCTGATGGGGTTAAAAAAGTTGTCCTTGCCGATATCGACTTTGACCGAGCAAAGAATTCCGCCGATTCAATTGGCATAAACGTTGAACCGAAAAAACTCGATGTCAATTATTACGATGACGTAGTTAGTATGATGGAGCAAGTCGAGGTTGTTTGCGGTGCAACTTCTTACAATCATAATCTTTTACTCACAAAAGCTGCTGTCGAGAGCCGTAAACACTTCTGCGATCTTGGTGGGAATATGGATGTTGTTTACAAGCAAATGGAATTTGATGAGAAAGCGAAAGCGGCTGATGTATTAATCGTACCGAACTGCGGTCTCGCGCCCGGATTGGCAGCCATACTTGGCGCCGGTGGAGCAAAACATTTTGACGTGGTAGATGAAATTCATCTTCGTGTCGGCGGATTACCTCAACATCCAATCCCTCTATTAAATTACCAGATTGTTTTTTCTGTTGAGGGACTAATCAACGAATATCTTGAACCGGCTGAAGTTATTCGGAAAGGTAAAACGCAAAAGGTTAAATCTATGTACGAACTTGAAGAGCTTGAATTTCCACCACCGTTCGGTAAGGTTGAGGCATTTAACACTTCGGGCGGAGTATCAACTCTCCCAAAGATGTTTCGGGGAAGAGTGAAAGAACTTGATTATAAAACCATTCGCTATAAAGGACATTGCGAGAAATTTAAGACGCTACTCGATCTGGGTTTTGCAAGCTCTGAGCCGATAATGGTTGGGAAATCTGTGAGAACCGCACGAGAAATTTTTCAGGAACTATTTAGAAAAAAACTTCCAACAAATGGACCCGACGTTACTTTGATGCGTGTATGGATACGAGGAACTAAGAACAAAGTACAAAGAACATTATCCTATGAAATGATCGATTACTTCGATGAAAAAACAAAAATATCATCCATGATGCGTACAACTTCGTTCCCCTCTTCGGTTATTGCCCAGATGATTGTCAATGGCACAATCAAGGAGCGAGGCGTTCTCCCTCCAGAGCAATGTGTGCCCGTCGAGCCGCTGATTTCAGAATTGAAGAAAAGAAACATTAATATTTCAGAAACATTAGCATAGCTAAGGAACAAACCCAAAGAACTAAGAACAAACAACGAGCATGAAACAGCCATTATCTGTCATTATAATCACAAAAGATCGAGACACCGGACAGTTTTCTCATTATGAAAAATATTTTCATAAAATTCATTTATATTTTAATATTCTCAAACTTCTTTGTTTGTTTGACAGTTGCGCAAAATTCGATTCCAATTAAATTTCAACAAATTCCCTCCCGCAATACCCAGATTGGATCTTTCAAGAAAAATAGCGTTCTGTACAGCTCACTTAACGATATTGCTCAGGTACTCAACTTCAGGATTTATATAAATCGAGAAACAAAAAAGTTTGAGTTGAGAACCGAAGAGTACGCTGTTAAAGTTACCGCTGACAATCCCTACGTTGCAATTATTGATAAGAGAGAGAACGCAAACCTTCTACAGCTCCCTGTTAACGTCATTTATGCAGCGAATTCTTTCTTCGTTCCACTCGAAGCATTTATCGAAATACTTAACGATGTCTCCCCAGAAGAAATTATTCTGGAAAAAGAGACGATTATCGTCGGGCAATCGGCTCCAAAATCTTCATTCGATATCACAGGTTTAGGCTTCGAAGAAAAGTCGAATGGTTTTCTTATTGAGAAAGATGTAACTCTCAGTGTCGCATTAAAGTTAGGCAATCTCATCGAGAAAAATCTCCCCGGCGTGGATGTTGTGTATACCCGGAAAACCGATGATTTCGTTGAATTATATCGACGGGGTCAAATTGCAAATCAGAATGGCGGAAAGCTTTTTATCAGTATCCATTGCAATTCGATGCCGAGAAGAAATCACACTGAAAACGGCTTCGAGATTTACCTGCTGCGTCCGGGCAAAACCGAAAGTGCACTCAGAATTGCCGAGCGTGAAAACGAAGTCGTGAAATTAGAGCAAGATTATGAGAAGCGCTATCAGCAGCTAACAGAAGAAAATTTTATCCTCCTCACAATGGCGCAGAGTGCCTACGTAAAGTACAGCGAGCAGTTTGCCGGTATCCTTCAGCAGGAAATGGGAAGACATCTCAAATTAAATAACAATGGTGTGAAGCAAGCGGGTTTTTATGTTCTTGTCGGTGCTTCGATGCCGAACGTGCTGGTCGAGACCGCATATCTATCTAACAAAAATGATGAGAAATTTCTCCGCAGCTCCAGCGGACAGCAGAATATTGCCGAGGCGATATTCAATGGCGTGAAGCGATATAAGCAAGAGTACGAAAAGTCGTTAAGCGAAGGCAGGGAAATCGGAAGTTGGTGATTTCGCAACAATATTTGAAGTGTGGTCAACTTACTGTATCAATCACTTCACAAATATAAATGAGGCAAGTCTCGGCAATTTGTTTTTATCATCTTCGTGCCACCACTCTTTGAAACTCTCAAGAATAAAGCTATTGATTTCTGCTGCGTCTAGAAAATCTGATATATTATGGACGAATGCTTGGATCTCAGTTATTCCTTGGTCTCGTTGAAAACTTGCTTTTGTACCTTGATACTGCCTGAATGGATGAAGCTCACAGATGAAAAGGTGTCCCTTATCAACCAATGTACGATATGCCTCAGAGAATATGGAAGGAAGATTTTCTACATGCTCGAGCACGAGATTACAAACTATCAGGTCAGCAGACCGATCTCTAATGTGCCACCGATTTGTGATGTCGGCAATAGAGAAAGTTACATTCTGTAATTGTAGCTTATCCTTCGCTTTATTGATCATGCCTTCAGAAAAATCGATAGCATGAACCTTTTCACCAATTTGTGCCAGGAAGGAAGTGTTCTTGCCTGTTCCACATCCAATCTCGATGATTGATTTACATCGCAGATTCTTTAGTATATCTCTCGTGACCCTCTCATCTAAATCTCGGGTAAGGTTTCTATCCACATCGTAGCTCGATGACCAATTTTTATATGCATCCTTAATATCCATGTTATCGGTGAAGCTAATAAAGTTCAATTTCTGGAATCTTTGGTATCAAACCTTTCTCGAATCCTTTTCGAAACAACAACTCTAAAGTTTTCTTTCCTTTTTCACCCATATCAATTGTTAAATCGCTTACATACATCTTCACAAATTTTTTCCCAAGATTGTAATCAATCCCTCGTCCCCATCGCATCGCATAAGGAATTGCCTCATCCTGATGTTCGTAACCGTATTTAATACTCTCTTTCAAACCGAGAGAAAGTTTTCGAGCCAGGTCTTCACCTAAATCTTTACTTACAACATCAAGTCCGAGCGGGAGCGGAAGTCCGTTTGTTTCTTTCTCCCACAACTCACCGAAATCTAAAATCTTATTGTAGCCAAGCGATCGATACGTAATTTGCCCCTCATGAATAATCAAACCTGCATCAATCTTTCCATTGTCAATCGCTGTCATAATCTGATCGAATGGCATATCAATGTTTCTAATTCCGTTAGTAAATATTTTAAAGAGGAGAGTTGCCGTTGTTAACGGTCCGGGAGTTCCAACAGTTTTGCCTTTTAGCTCATTAAGCGAACGATACTTTCGAGAAATTATAACCGGTCCATAACCCTCACCCATGCTTGCACCAGTCTTCATTATCCAATATTTATCTACGACGAAGGGAAACGCATGTGCCGAGATAGCGGTAACCTCAAGCTCTGCACGCTTTGCACGTTCGTTCAACGATTGTATATCTTCAAGAAGATGTTCGATGCGGATTCCTTCAAGCTTCACTTTGCCAGATGCAAGTCCGTAAAACATGAATGCATCGTCCGGGTCTGGGATGTGACCAACACGGATAATTTTTTCTTCCATGTTATAAGATAATGAAAAATATTTTCTTAAAAACAGTTGATTGATCTAAAAAGCAATTCTATATCCTCAGTACTCCCACGCCAACAATTTTACTTTCCTTTAAGAGTTGTAAAGCATGATTTGCTTCTGTAAGCGGAAAGACTTCAACTTCGGTCCGCACAGGAATTTCTGCGGCAATTTTGAGAAACTCGATTGCGTTCTCTCTCGTGCTGTTTGCCACGCTGATGAGTTTCCTTTCGTGGTAAAGAAGTGAATAATCGAATGCAGGAATTGGTGTAACATAAATCCCTGCAAGTGCAAGTGTTCCTCCCCGCTGGAGAACACCCAATCCTTTTGGTACAAGCTCACCTGCGGGTGCGAAACTGATTGCACTATGCAGAAGATGCGGAGGAATCTGATCGGCAGTGCCAGTCCATACTGCACCCAAGTGTTCGGCAAGTTTTCGATGATGGTCGTTTCGAGAAAAGACATAAACTTCACATCCCCAATGCCGTGCGACTTGAATCGCGATATGGGCTGATGCGCCGAAGCCAAAAAGTCCAAGTCGTTCACCAGGATTTATATTGCTGAGTCGAAGCGCACGAAAACCAATTATCCCCGCACATAAAAGCGGAGCGGCCGCTTCATTCGAAAAACTTTTTGGTATCGGGTATGCGAAGCTCTGATGCACAGTTATGTATTCTGCAAATCCACCGTCAACGTCGTAGCCGGTGAATTTTGCTTTGGTACAAAGATTCTCTTTCCCTTGTTTGCAGAATTCACACTCACCGCACGTCCAGTTGAGCCACGCAACGCCAATTCGATCTCCATTTTTATGGGTACTTGCTTTACTTCCTACTTTTTCCACTACACCAACAACTTGATGACCTGATGTAAGCGGCGATTTCTTTTGCGGAATCTCGCCTTCGATAACATGCAAATCGGTATGACAAATACCGCAAGTGTTAATTCTAATTAGAATCTCATTTTCTTTCGGTTCTGGAATTGGAACCTCAGATATTGACAAAGGACAACTCGTGATAAGTTTTGGCGTTTGGAATTGGAGGGCTTTCATTGCTGTTTACTTATATTCATCCCAGCTTTTTGTTGTTAATTGATTTATAGGATATTTATGAATCGCTCTCACATATATCCGGGCAAACTCAATATTCGTTATCAATGAGATATTAAGATCGATTGCTTTCCTTCTGATGATATAGTCATTCTCCAACGACTGTGTTTCTGCATTCCTTGGAATGTTGATGACGAGATCGATCTTTCGTTCATCTAAAACAGAGATCACTTCCGGCATATCACCGCTGATTTGCCAACGCAATGATTCG
>JACQYX010000068.1:0-7532 GCA_016207985.1 Ignavibacteriales bacterium
GGACAAGAAATACTACAACAATGCAAAGATCCGAAAAATGAATACCAATCAATGGTGGCTCTTAATTTCCGACATCCATAATGCAATGGGTACTGGCGCGATGGAATTCCAAATACAAAGCGGGGAGATTCATTCGAAGTTTTTTTCTCGCGTATTTCTTATTAACGACGCCATTAACCAATATATGATTCGAGAACTGTGAATTTGTTAGTGATGCGAATGATAAGGAACGTTAAGTGAAGGACAGACGTATTATAGATGCCTTTATGCTGGAAGCAATTGCCGAAGCAAGAAAAGGATTGTCAGAAGGCGGAATACCGATAGGTTCGGTGCTTGTGCGTGACGGAAAAATAATTGGAAGAGGACATAACCGACGTATACAGGAAAACAATACAATGAAACATGCGGAAATAGATTGTCTCATCAATGCCGGACGTGTTGGTAGCTATCGCAATACAGTTTTATATTCAACTTTGATGCCATGCTATCTTTGCGGCGGAGCGGTTGTTCAATTCAATATTTCTAAAGTTGTAGTCGGAGAATCGCGAACATTTCCCGGCTCAGAAAAGTTTATGCTCGACCATAGTGTTGAGGTAATCAATCTTGATTTAGATGAGTGTGTTGACATGATGAAAAAGTTTATTAAAGAATATCCTTCGTTATGGAACGAGGATATAGGTAAATAATTATTCCAATTTAAAAGGATTACAATGGCAAAACTACCCAAACTCCCGAACATTGTTCGCGGAAAAGATTATATTGAAACAAAAGACTGGTCAATTAAAGAAATAGAACTTGCACTTAGAACTGCAGGTGATTTGAAAAAAATGTTTAAGCAGGGAAAGTCACATCGCTACCTGCCTGATAAAACAATCTTTCTTTTCTTTTTCGACAAATCGACACGCACACGCAACTCATTTGAAGCGGGGGCAACACAGTTAGGTGCTCATGCGCATTTCATTGCGGCAGAAACTTCTCAGGTTGCTCACGGGGAATCGCCGAAGGATATGGGCATAATCTTATCAAGCTACGGACACGCAATTGCTATTAGACACGATCTGGTTCCGGGTGAAGGCAATACGTACATGCGTCAAGTTGCAGAGTATGCAAACGTTCCCGTACTCAACATGCAGTGCGATATAGATCATCCGTTCCAAACACTTGCCGATCTTATGACAATTCGGGAAGAATTTGGGAAAAATCTTCGCGGCAAAAAAATCGCAGTCTCGTGGGCGTATGCACCAAGTTACGCGAAACCGATGTCAGTGCCACAAGGCTTGATTACTCTTATGCCTCGCTTCGGACTTGATGTTGTTCTTGCTCATCCGCCGGAATATAAACTAATGGAGAGCGAGGTCGAATACGCAAAGAAAGCCGCGAAGGAGAACAGTACAAAGTTTGAAATCGTAGATTCAATGGATGAAGCGTTTGAAGGCGCTCATATCGTCTACCCAAAATCGTGGGGTATAGAATCACTTTTCCACACACCCGAAAAAGCTTTGGAGATCTCGAAAAAATACAAACACTGGGTTTGCGACGAGAAGAAAATGAAGCTCACGAAAAAGGACTCTATTTATATGCATTGTCTGCCAGCCGACCGTGGTTACGAAGTTACAGATGCGGTAATCGATGGACCACACTCGCGAGTATTCCCGGAAGCGGAGAACAGATTGCATACATGTAAAGCGATAATGGCATTAACTATGTAGAAGGTATATGCTCGAGAAGCTATTTAAACTTTCAGAGAACCAAACTTCGATAAGGACGGAAGTCGTTGCTGGCCTCACAACCTTCATGACCATGTCCTATATAATCTTCGTTCAGCCGGCGGTACTTGCACAAGCGGGAATGGATTTCGGTGCTGTTATGACTGCTACGTGTATTGCAAGCGCCATTGGTACTTTTCTCATGGGATTTATGGCAAATTATCCTGTTGCAATGGCGCCGGCGATGGGACATAACTTTTTCTTCGCATTCATGATCTGCGGACCTATTGCAATGGGCGGAATGGGTTACCCCTGGCAAGTAGCACTCGGTGCTAATTTCATTGCTGGTGCTTTGTTCATAATAATTTCCCGCTGGGGTATTCGTGAATTAATTATGACTGTCATTCCTGAATCACTCAAACATGCAATTGCAGTTGGTATTGGTTTACTTATCGCATTTCTCGGTTTGCAATGGGGCGGAATTGTTGTAGATTCTCCGGGAACTCTTGTAACGATGGGAAATTTAGGTTCGCCTGTTGCACTTCTAACGCTAATCGGAACTATCGTGATTGCTATTCTCATGGCTTGTGGAATAAATGGTGCAATCTTCTGGGGAATTGTGACTGCCGCAATCGTTGGTATTCCTTTTGGGATTGTAAAATGTTCCGGCGAGGTAATTTCGATGCCTCCTTCAGTCGAGTCGACATTTTTAAAATTGAATATCATCGATCTTTTCACTCATGCCGATTCTGCACTCGTCATTTTCATTTTATTTTTCTTGGCAGTGTTTGATACTGTCGGAACACTTGTCGGTGTAGGACAACGTGCAGGTTTGATGAAGGATGGGAAACTTCCCCGCGCTCGACAGGCATTACTTGCAGACGCAATCGGAACAACAGCGGGCACATTGCTCGGAACATCAACAGTGACAAGTTACATCGAAAGCACAGCAGGTGTTTCAGTCGGTGGACGGACTGGCTTGGCAAACATGGTAACTGGCATCATGTTTCTGCTTGCATTGTTTTTTGCACCGATAGTGAAAATCATCGGCGGCGGTTTCGAGGTTAGTCCCGGAGTGTTCCTCTATCCCGTTACTGCACCAGCACTTATAATCGTTGGAAGCTTAATGCTTCAGAGCGTTAAACATATTGTATGGGATGACGTTACAGAAACAATTCCAGCATTCCTTACGATTGTAATAATGCAACTTGCATTCAGCATTACAGAAGGAATTGCATTTGGATTTATTTCGTTTGCACTATTAAAACTCGTTAGTGGCAAAACAAGAGAAGTTCACTGGCTGGTTTATCTGCTTGCAATCTTATTTCTTTTAAGATATATTTTTTTAAAGGCATGAAGCTAAATAATAGAGATTTGCAGCTTAGACCATGAATCGTGAATCTTAAATCCTAAATCCTAAATCATTTATCCTCTATCATCAATTATAATGGATATTTACCAAGAAATAATCTCTGCTCTTGAACCTGAAGACCGCGTCATGCTTGCAACCATCATCTCCACTTCAGGTTCTACACCAGCTGCTGCACTTTCGAAGATGATTGTCAAGAATAACGGAACAGTTTCTGTAGGCACGATAGGTGGTGGATGTATGGAAGGAGAAATCATTCTTCATGCAAATCGATTGTACAACTTAGGCAAAGCAGAGATTCTAACATTTTATCTTAATGAAGACGATATAGAACCCGCCTGCGGCGGGGAAAGTGGATTGATCTGTGGGGGCAGTTTGGATGTTTTAATAGAACCAATTGAAAAAAGTCAGATCCCATTGTTTCAGAAAATTCAATCACTTGTCAACGATGGAGAAGATTGCATCCTCGGAACTTTATTGAGCACTGATAAGAAGATTTTAAGCAGGGTGTTGTTTAGGCGGGGTATTGGAGTATTGTCCAAGGGACTCCTTTCGGAGGAGGGATGTCCGCCAGAGGCGCCGTGCCTGCCGGCAGGCAGGGATCAGCCTTCGGCTGAGAGTAATGGATTAATGGATAAATGGAATATCGAAGAATTACTCAACTACTCAACGACTCCCCCAAAAGGGTCACTTCGTGAAACTACTAAACTATTCCACGACTCTATCACTCCATCACTCCAACAATCCATATCTAAGTCTCATCATCGGAATGAAATCACCCGGTTAAAACTTGAATCTGGTGAAATAATTTTAGAACCAATCAACGGAACTCCCAGTTTAATTATCTTCGGTGGTGGGCACGTTTCTAAATTTGTCTCTCAAACCGCTGTTATGGCAGGATTCCGAGTTACTATTGTGGATGATCGTAAGAAGTACGCAAATCCTCAGCGATTTCCCGAAGCATCTCGGACGCTCATAACCGATTATACAAACGCAATTAACCAATTAACTATTAACCAATCAACATATATTGTTATCGTAACTCGCGGGCAAAAATATGATGAGATTGTTCTTAAACAAGCGATTAAAACTCCGGCAAAGTATATCGGTATGATCGGAAGTAAGAAAAAAGTTCTAACAACCTACGAACATCTTTGCCAAGGTGGGATTACGTCTGAACAGCTTAAGCGAGTTCATGCGCCGATTGGGATTGATATTGGTTCGGTGACAGCAGAGGAAATAGCAGTTAGTATTATTGCAGAACTAATAAGAGTCCGGAGAGGAACAAAGCAACTTTTGCAGCATATGGTAGAATCAATCAGGTAAGTTATGTTCCATACGGCTCGAAGCCCAAAACATGAATCTTAAATCCTAAGTCCTAAATCATCTCCGACTTGAGTCGGGCAAGCATCCTCAATCATACATCATTTCTCTCAGTTTGCACTTCTACTATTTGTAGAGTATATTCTCATTAAATATGTAACCTGAGTCTTGTGTCATATAGCATGAAACATGAATCTTCCAACGGATTTTAAGTGATACTCCAGAGAAATCTTCTTTTAGTGCTCCAAATTCTGTTGAATGGCATTACTATGAATAGTGTTTTCTGTCAGCACTTTCCCATGCGGCACTTCGGGACAGAGCATGGATTGCCGAAACTTATGGTCGCAGGCATCACACAAGATGAGGAGGGCTTTCTCTGGGTAGGTACGAGTGGTGGAGTATGCCGATTTGATGGTATCTCTTTCACACAGGTTGAAACTACTCCTCAAATCGATTACTTTTATGCAAAGTGTTTTCTCCGTAGTTCGAACGGATCCTTTTGGCTCGGTATGTCTGGAAATGGATTAGCGTACCTGAAAGATGGAAAGGCAATACTCTTTAAAGAAACTCATGGACTCTTGAGTAATGTTGTCCAATCAATTCTCGAAGATGATAAGGGTAACATCTGGGTAGGAACTGCAAAAGGATTATGTATATTAAGCAATGTTTCCTCTAAGCAGGAGAACTTCCGGTTCGTACCAGTTCTCCACCGAACGTTTTCTGTACAGGAGATTTGGAGACTTGTCGAGGACGATTCCAAATGTGTGTGGGTTGGAACACTGAACGGAGTTTACGTCATTCACGAGAATAGGATAGTGCGTCGCTTGAAAGAGGCGTGTGGGGGGAGAGCACTTACACGTCACCCCGATGGCTTTGTAATAATCCAGATGAATGACGGCTTGTACAGATCATTTGGGGATTCATTAATCCCATATCATCTTGACATGCGATACAGAGATCTCCGTATTATGGACTTTGCCTGGTCGGGTAATACACTCTGGCTTGCAACCTACGGACAGGGTCTGGTCAAGATAGAAAGCGGGAAAATGGAAATCATTGGTGAGAGGAATGGACTTATCACGGAAAATTTGTATTCGGTTTTTGTCGACGATGAAGAAACGGTATGGATTGGCTCAATCCAGGGATTGAGCCAGCTTTACGAACTTGGGATTCACAACTACAGGAAAGAGGACGGCCTCATCGCAAACACCGTCCAATCGTTTGCAGAAGACGCAAGGGGGAACATTTATATTGGAGGTGATCAGGGTCTTTCAATCATAACACATGATACAGTGTATGCTATGAAGAAAAGCATTGAAGGGTATCCCCTCCGACGAATTCTGAGGCTTACAAAGTCGGAAAGAGGTGCTGCGATCCTTGCACATCTTGAGAATGGAAGAGTGTTCAATATAAAAGTTACTGTCAGAGGACCCACAGCAACTGTACTTGAGTCAGCAATGCGTAGGTACATTACACAGTTGCAAGATCGAGCAGGTCATCGATGGGTGATGCAGCATGATAGCGGTGTCACATGTATCCGGAAGGATGGACGGGTGCTTCATTGGTCGCCTGCTGAAGGATTTCCGACTCGTGAGATTCTTGGGACATACGAAGATTTGTCTGGTAATATCTGGTGTGGCACTGTTGGAGACGGGCTTCTCAGATTCAGCGGGGAAATGCTTCGGCAGTACACAATTGCTGACGGGCTTCCCTCGAATAAAGTAGATGATATCATTGTACACCCGACGACACATGAACTTTGGGTTACAACAAACAATGGTCCGGCTCGCTGGCGAGGTGATTCGGCGAAGCCGCCTTTTGAAACATTCGAGGAGCTATCGCCTTTACGTGTACGAGAATTTAGCAGTGTTGTAATTGACAAAAGGGGTGATATGTGGTTCACAACCTCTATCGGTGTTATGCGCTTTGATGGTCGGCATTTTACACGATTCTCTTCCGAGCATGGGTTGCTTGGTGTTTCTGCGCTTGGTAGTATGCTCGACAGTGAGGGGGCAGTGTGGGTCGGTGGACCACAGGGGGCGTCGAGGATTATCCCAGAGCAGTTTTTAAAATCACATAAACCTCCACGCGTTTTCTTTCGGAAGATCGATGGAAAGAATTCCGGCTTCACACCTGAGCAGGAACCGGAATTGAGTTATGGTGAAAATGATATTCGCTTCCAATTCTTTGGATTGAATCTTCGGTACCCGGAAGAGATGCGATACTCGTATCGTCTCGAGGGGATCAAATCTCTGTGGTCGGCGTTCACACCACAGAATGATATTCGGTTCCCCTCACTTGCTGCCGGTCGTTACAGATTCATGGTTCGCGCGATGAATGTTCGCGGTTTAGTTTCCGAAGTGCCGGCAGAGTTTAACTTTACAATCAACCCACCCATTTGGAAGCGTTGGTGGTTCATTCTTTCATCTGCTGTAATGGTGTTCCTGATTGGACAATTTTTTTATCGAATGCGCATAAAACAAATCTTAGCGGTCGAGCGAATGCGGACGCGCATCGCTGCCGACCTTCATGACGATATCGCATCCTCGTTAGCGAGCATGGCACTCTACTCGGATCTCATTCAGAGGCAGCTGCGCTCCGCATCGGATGATGTTCGTGATTACCTCGGAAGAATCCGGGATCTCTCCCGCGATGTAATGGAAAACATCGGCTTGATCGTCTGGACTGTCGATCCCCGTCATGATGAACTATCGGAAGTGTTCATATATTTCCAGCGTCATTGCAATCAGGTTTGTAAAGCGGCAGGTTTAACTTTTTCCACTCGAATATCGGATAATCAAAAACCACTGACCTTATCGCCTGAACAACGCAGAACGTTGTTTTTGATTTTCAAAGAAGCGCTCAACAACGCCGTCCGACATGCACACTGCTCTAGTGTCGAATTCATTGCTTCAGTGCACGACCATACAATCGATATGATCCTGCGTGATGATGGATGCGGATTCGACTTTCATGAGAAAAGCGATGGACACGGGCTCGCTAATATGCAGATGCGTGCAGTTTCAATCGGCGCCGAGTTAAAGATTACTTCCCAGCCCAGTAATGGGACAAAACTTCATCTACGACTCAAAATAGCATGAATATGCTATGGTATTAAAGTGATATTGTGATTA
>JACQYX010000068.1:7646-8485 GCA_016207985.1 Ignavibacteriales bacterium
TGAATCCAATTTCCGTCGCTATCGTCGAGGATCACGAAGATCTGCGTAACAGTCTTGCACTCATTCTGAATACCACTCCGGGTTTGACCTGTATTGGTTGTTACACTCGGTGTGAAGATTTTCTGGAGGAAGTCGCATCGCTCTCCCCTGATGTTATTCTTATGGATATTGGATTACCCGGAATGTCGGGGATCGAAGGTGTTCACAAAATTAAAGCACAGTATCCGGATATCAACATATTAATGTTCACTATTTATGAAGACGATCAACGTGTATTTCAAGCGATCTGTGCGGGCGCAAATGGTTATCTCCTCAAAAAGTCCTCACCAATGGAAATTCTACAAGCCATCCAGCATGTGGTTACAGGAGGCGTCCCGATGACATCAACGATTGCGAAACAGGTACTGGAGATGTTCCGTGATTTTGCCCCGAAGGACTCCGTAACCGACAATCTGACTCCTCGAGAACATGAACTCCTTAAATCTCTCGTCGATGGTTTAGATTATAAACAGATCGCTGACCGACACTTCATAAGTATCGATACCGTCCGTGGACATATCCGACACATCTATGACAAGCTGCAAGTTCATTCCAAATCTGAAGCCGTCTCCAAAGCTCTGCGTCATCGCCTGGTATGATATACAGAAGGGCGCATTAGGTTGAGCGTCCACTTCCTGCCTTATTCTTTGCTTCCAAATCTCTCTCACTTCTGAATCAACTCGTATGGTTTCTCCATTGGTTGAGCAAACCTCAAGTATGTTCTGTAGTGTTTGACAAAATTAGGAACAACTTATTGATCGGATGAGTATATTATAGGAACAAACAAAAAGAAAGGATCA
>JACQYX010000069.1 GCA_016207985.1 Ignavibacteriales bacterium
CCTCCAATATCCGGAAGGGAGTATCAATCTCAAGTCGGTTTGATAATCGAACTATAATGGATTTTCAATATGAGGTATCATTAAAAAATCTCGATCCGGTCTCCTCGTTATTAGGCGAAATCCCCTTCAATGCGCAAGCCCACTTAAAAGGAACGATCGAAAATCGAGATAGAAATCTTTCTTTCACCTGTGACGGGATAATCGATGAATTTTATGTGGGAACAATAAAGGGGGGTGTTCCTCTAAATAAAGCAAGACTAATATGTAGAGCTGATTCTCTCAATATGTTTGAACCCCTCGAACGGCTCTCGATGACAATGGACCTCACTGTTGATTCCGGTTTGATTAACACACAAAATCTGGACGATATAAATCTCAGTTTTGGATTCGACCATCATAAAGGAAAATTATCAGGTTATGGGACATTCGATTCGACATATTCACTTAACATCAATGGGGAAATTTCAGTTCAACCGAATACATATGTTTTCGACCTCGACAGTTTAGTATTTTCGGCAAACAACTCTATCTGGAAAAACGATCAAGATGTGCAGCTTCGGTTGAATTATGATGGCTTACGAATTATGCACGCAGCTTTTAAAAGAAATCATGAAACTATTTCGATCTCTGGTGCATTACTCCACTCTGGTGATTTGAGTCTATCTGCCATAGGAAGGAGATTAAGTCTATCTGGATTAAGTGACATCTTTCAAGGTCGGACACTATCATCCCAAGGAGAAGGATTTTCAGGATCAGCTAACATAGATGTGCATCTTACAGGATCGACTGCCTCACCTATCATAAAACTTAATGCGATAGGAGAGAATGTATATTTTCGTAAAACTAAAATCGGACAGCTAACTGCCGATTTCGATTACGCCGATCAAATTGCATCGATCAACGCCAACGTGAAAGAGAGTACCACCGACACTAAACCAATTCTGACAATCGATGGAACAATACCGATCAATTTAGCCCTTACGAAAGTCGATCGATTATTCCCCGAGAAATACCAATCACTTGAACTCAAATCGGATGGATTTAATGTCGGCATCCTCGATCCGCTCTTAAAAGATTTCGATAATCTAACACTATTAAAAATTTCAATATCGATTCATTCGATTTAAATGCGAATGGTCAATTTCTATTGATGACCGAAGCGACACGGAAAACATCGCCCAGCGTGTACGGTATATTATTTACGGAAACCGATCCTGCGGGTGTAAGCTTGAAGGGCACACTAAACAGACCGTACCTCACAGGTAAGCTATTTATACGAGAAGCGAATTTAACATTTCCACCCACGAAAACTACACAACTTGCCAATTCAAATTTATCGCTCCAATATCGCGTGCTCGACGATACATCAAAGGTAATAACCACCGATCAAAAAGTATCCAAATATTACGTAGCCGCGGAAGAATCATCCGATACGACTCTGGATCAGCCGCTTGAGTCGCCAATCATCGACAGACTTCGTTATAACGTAGTAGTCGAAACCCGTGGTCCGACAACGCTTACCATGATCTTCACGCCAACAACAGGCGAAGAGTTGTATGCCGAACTCGATGGTAAAGTGAGTGTTGTAAACGAGCAAGGTGTTGCGGCAATATATGGTGAAATCGAAGTATCTCCTCGTTCATATTATAATTTCTTCAAACGCTTCGATGCGAGCGGTAAACTGAAATTCGTCGGGCAATGGAATAATCCTGAGCTTGATATCCAGGCAAACTATGAAGGATATAAGCAAGAAACATCTCAGCAAATTAGCGAACAGCAGCCGGGTAAGCAAGCTGTACCAGATGGCTCACAGTTGAAGGAACAAAAAGTAATCGTCGAATTGAAAATTACAGGTACAAGGTATGAGCCGAAGCTTAGCATGGGTATGAAAGTTCATGAAAAAACCGGGGAAGAGCCAGTCGATTATTCGACTTTGGCAAAAGGGGGCGATGTTCAATCCGATGCTATTTCTTTTATCATCACAGGGAAATTTCGGGACGAATTGACCTCGCGAGAACAACAGGAGTTCACCGATCTTGGAGCCGCAACCGGTACTTCGGTTGCCTCCAGTCTTCTTTCAAGTATTTTCTCCGATGTTTTGAAGCGGGAATTTCCATTTATACGACGAGCCGATGTTACATACCGCGGAGGCAGTGTTCAGGAAGGCACAAGTGTAAACGTTACTGCTACCGCTTTCAAGGGGTATCTCCGTGTCGGTGGAAAAATATTCCAAGACATAGGCAATGCCAATGTCAGTTATCAATTAAGTCTCGGCGATTTTTTCAACGCTACGTCGATCCGAAATTTATATTTCGAGATACAGCGGAAAGTTGAAGGAGATAATCCCGAAGATAAAAAACTCACTAACGAAGCACGTTTCTTTTACAGATTCTCATTCTAAAAAAATATGACAACCGATAAATTGGAAGAACTGAAGAATAAAGTACTTGTATTCCTCGCTAAACATCCGTCAGAACATTTTAAAGCAACTGTCCTTGCTCGTCGATTGTCCATCAAAGAGAAAGCTGATTTTCGTTTACTAAATCAGGCGTTAAATGAGTTATACCAATCAAAAATAATTGATAGAGGCAAACGTAAGCATTATCGTCATACGGTAGCTCCAGTCACACATCGATCAATAGGAATTCTCACGATCACGAAACCGGGAATCGGGATTGTGAATCTCCTTCCGCCCGGTGATGGAGTTGTTCAAATTCCTTCACGTTTCTTGAATACAGCACTCGATGGCGATACGGTTAGTGTTGCGCTTTTCGCACACCCTGACAAATCAAGCAAAGAATTAAACAATATTGAGCTCCCTCCGGAAGGTGAAGTTGTCGAGGTTATATCGCGAAGCCAGCAACCGATTGTCGGCACATTCCAAAAGAGCAAACATTTCTATTTCGTGATTCCCGATGATAAAAAACTCGGACGCGATATATATATTGCAAAAGGAAAGACGAAAGGTGCGCGACCGGGTGACAGGGTCGTAGCCAACATCGAAGCGTGGGAATCTAAGAACCTAAATCCAGAAGGCAAGGTTAGTGAGATCTTGGGCAAATCAGGTGAGCTTCATGCCGAGATGGCTGCGGTTGCACGTGAATTTCGTCTTCCACTGCATTTTCCCAAAGAGGTGTTAGCCGAAACGGAACACATTAGCGAGACAATTCCGAAAGATGAATATAAAAACCGCACAGACTTACGGAAGCTCTTATGCTTTACAATCGATCCTGAGGATGCTAAAGATTTCGACGATGCGGTATCCCTTGAAGATGTCACTAACGGAAACCTGCGGCTCGGCGTTCACATCGCCGACGTAAGCCACTTCGTGCAAGAAGGAACAACGCTCGACCGGGAAGCACTGAAGCGAGGTACGAGTGTTTATCTTGCAGACGAAGTTATCCCGATGCTGCCGGAAAAACTATCGAACAACGTGTGCAGTTTACGTCCCAAAGAAGATCGATTAACTTACTCAGTCTTCATGATTATCTCACCTAATGGAATTTTGAAAGATTATGAAATCATAAAAAGTGTCATTCATAGCAAAGCGAGATTTACCTATGAAGAAGTGCAAAAGATCATTGAATCGGGTAAAGGGAATTTCGCTTCTACGATTATAACGATGCATAAATTAAGTCAAATCCTTTTAAAGAAAAGAATGAAAGAAGGTGGTATCGATTTTGAATCGGTGGAGACGAAATTCCGCTTCGACAGTGAAGGTAAGCCGACTGAGATCGTAAAGAAAGAAAGGTTAGATTCCCATCGCCTTATTGAAGAATTTATGTTGATGGCGAATCAAACCGTCGCCAGGCATATTGGACTTCGGAAAAAAGAGGATCATATCCGTCCGTTCGTTTATCGCGTTCACGAACCACCCCCACCCGATAAACTTCAAGATTTTGTATCCTTTGTCAACCACTTGGGCTATTCTTTGAATATTTCTGGAGGTGTAACAACCAAAGCTCTTCAAAAATTATTGAGCGAAGTTAAAGGTAAAGAAGAAGAAAACGTAATCAATGAAGTAGCAATCCGAACAATGGCAAAAGCTATATATTCGGAGAAGAATACGGGCCATTTCGGTTTAGGATTTAAATACTACACTCACTTCACTTCACCGATTCGTCGGTACCCTGATTTAGTGGTTCACAGGTCCCTTTATGAATATTCAAATAAAATGCCTCACCGGCGGCGTGAGCAGCTCCAAAAAATGTTACCAGAAGTTTGTAAGCAAGCCTCAGAAACGGAACGCGTAGCGATGGAAGCTGAACGTGCTTCTGTAAAAGTTATGCAAGTCGAATATATGAAACGTCATTTGGGCGACCAGTTCCATGCAATCATTTCTGGAGTAACAAATTTTGGTTTATTTGTCGAGATCACCGATCTACTTGTAGAAGGACTCATTCACGTTAGAGATATGGAAGATGATTACTACGTTTTCGATGACAAACATTATATGTTGACCGGTAAAAGAACGAAAAAACGTTATCGACTTGGTGATAAAGTTCATATTCAGGTCATAAGAGTCGATCCCGAAGAACGAGAGATTGATTTTGCCTTGATTGAATAATGCGATGATCATACTTTTCACTTTTCTCTGATTTTTCATATATTACTTGCCGCTATTTCATTATCATTATTCTAACTGAAGGATTCAAATTGGAGTTTATAAATAATTTAATCGATTTTATTCTACACGTTGATGTACATCTAAATAATCTCATCAACATGTATGGAGCTTGGACCTATTTTATTCTTTTTCTCATCATATTTTCTGAAACGGGATTGGTTGTCGCTCCATTTCTACCGGGTGATTCTCTTTTATTCGCTGCTGGGGCACTTGCAGCTACCAGCTCTCTTGATGTTGTCTGGTTATTTATTCTTTTATCTGTTGCCGCAATCATCGGAAACATTTTGAATTATTGGATCGGCTATAATGTTGGACCGGGAATTCTACAAAAGAAGAATACAAGATTTTTTAATAAAGAATATTTAACGCGAACCCATAAATTCTATGAAAAACATGGCGGGAAAACAATCGTGATAGCGCGATTCATCCCCATCATCCGAACTTTCGCACCCTTCGTCGCAGGAATTGGTTTTATGTCTTACGGTCGGTTTATGTTTTTCAACATTGTTGCAGGTATTGCCTGGGTTGGTATCTTTGTTTTTGGCGGATATTATTTCGGTAACATTCCGACTGTGAAGAATAACTTCACGCTCGTCATTGTTGCAATCATTGTTGTCTCAGTACTCCCTGCCGTTGTTGAATTTTTCCGTCACCGGCGTAAATCTAAGGGATAGAAAATTTATTATCGCTCAACCTACAATAGTCCATCGCACTGATTCTAAGCTTTAATTATTTCTTTCCCCACTCTACGCTTGCCACAGTATGGATCCCACCACGGACTTTATAATCTGCTATCACTTGCATCCATTTCGGTTGGCAACACTTAACAAGATCGTTAAGAATTCGGTTCACTGCGTGTTCTTGATAAATACCTACATTCCGGAAGGATAAAAGATAATACTTTAAAGACCTGAGTTCAATTATTTTTTTCTTTGGAATGTAATTAATTTTAATAACCGCAAAATCGGGTAAACCAGAGAACGGACAAACCGATGTAAATTCATCCGTATCGATATTTACGATTACTTCCTTGCCGGGGGGTCAGAGTGGACGAATCAAGTGACATAAAACTTACTGAAGACTTACAATGGCGTATAGCCGAGGCAAAGCAAAGATCATTTGCCAAAGAATCTCAACGGCTCGATCTGGAGATAACTAATCGTGCACAAGAATTAGTTAAAAGCCTGCAAACAAAAACGGAGAAAGAATTCCAACAAAAGCTGCAACAAATAGAACTAGAAAGAAAGAACGAAGAATCTTCATTAAAAAGAATGGAGGAAGAAGTTTGCAACAAAATTGAAGCGATCATAAAAACAAGAATCGATGCTCGCCGAGTGGAAGAAGAAGCGGCGAGGCTCAAATTAGAGGAAGAACGACAACGACAAGAAGAACTGGCTCGACAACGAGCGGAAGAAGAAGAACGTAAACGGAAGGAAGAAATAGATCGATTAAAAGCTGAGGAAGAACGCCGCAGATTAGAAAATGAAATTCGAAGGCAAGAAGAACAGCGGCGATTACGAGAAGAAGAAGAACACAATCGGTTAGAAGACGAACGCAGACGCCAGGAATTAGCACTAAAACAGCGGGAAGATGAAATCAAGAGACAAGAAGAAGAACGACAAGAACGAATTCGTACATTACTTACCAATGCAATTACACTATATGATGAAGGCGATTTAGAACATGCACTCGTTGAAGTTGCCAAAGCACTCGTCAACGATCCGATTAATCAGGAAGCACTTGAATTAGAAACAAAAATCAAAGAAGCACAAGGTTTACCCGCACTAGAAGGTATAGAAATTGGCGTAGAGAAACCGAGACCTAAGCAGAAAAAGCGTCCATCTACAGGCCGACCGATAAAGCCGGAGAAAAAACGAATTCCACTACCAATTGCTCTCGGTGCCATCATCCTTTCGATGATCATCGGCACAATTGTGATAGTTCAATTGACAAAACACGTATTTAAATTCCCAAAAACTATCGCCGTAATACCATGGATAAGCTCTGCGAACAACCTCGAGGAAAATATTATCGGTTCCTCTGTTGCTGAAGAAGTTACAAGTAAATTTGCATCCATGTCACCAAGTGCTGTACTCGATTATACATCGGCTTACAAACTCGCTCAGAATAAACCAAATCCGGACCTGGAAATATTTCGTTTAGGATTCTCTTATATCTTAAAAGGTTACATCAGTCGGTCGGGTGAAAATTACACTTTCGATTTGAAAATTGTCGATTCACTCGACAACGTAGCGTGGACAGGACAAATCACAAAACCACCTACCGGTTTCGCTGATCTTCCGGGAGAAATAGCGCAGCGTCTTATAAAAGCTTTTGACATCTCCATGCCGCCAGGTGAAACGAATCTCAAGATATCACGGACAAGTACTAATCCCGATGCATACTTATTTTACTTACGGGGAATCGAGCTTATCCATCGTAAGACACCCGAGAGTCTATCGAATGCATACGAATTACTTCTACAATCGATTCAACAAGATCCGAAATTTGCCGAAGGACTCGCTGCTGCGGCAAACGTTTTAGCTTCGAAACTTGAACAAGGATTGAGTCGAGGCGATTCAGTTGTTATTCAGGCAAAGCATTTAGCTGAAGCTGCTATTACGGCAAATCCTCAATTGGATCGTGGATATTTCGCATTAGGGAGAACTCTCGCATACGATAAAAATTACACCCTCGCACTTGCCAACTTTGATTCTGCTACTGTGCTTGCACCCCATAACAGTGACAACTTCTTAGAGATAGGGAAAGTATACCTCAAGATCGGTAATTATAATGAGGCATTCGATGCTCTCAATAAATCGTTTAAGCTGAATCCTTGCGATCCGGCATTGCTCCAAACGTATGCAAATGCATTTCAGTTGATAGGCGTACCAAGTGAGAGCATGCCTTATCATGAAATCGCTATTACATTCGCTATCGATTCACTCCTTTACATTTCAGGACCCGTATCAAATGCGATTTTGGTCGATCCGGATTTACGATTGACTCAAAACCAACGGGTGCTAAGTGCCTGTGAACGTAGGACGACATTTTATCCGAAAGACTATGTATCTCTGTACAATTTTGCTCGGCTAAAGCAAGTCATGGGTTACATCGATGCAGATCATATTTTATCGAAGCTCGAGCTTTTATTACAAAATGAGATCCGGCAAAATCCAAAAAATTTCAATGCATCCGCATACTTAGCATTAACATTGACTCGATTAGGGAAATTTACCGAGGCGATTGCACTATCCGAGAGACTCGCGGCATTCGATCCCACCAACGCCGAAGTGAAGTATAAAATCGCCCAGATGTATTCCATTCAGATGTATTCCCAGAAGGAAAAACAGTTAAATAAAAAGAAAAAAGCAGAAG
>JACQYX010000015.1 GCA_016207985.1 Ignavibacteriales bacterium
GACAGCAAAAAGTTGGCGGTGAAGTTCTTTGTCATGTATGGTAAAAATAAAGAAGAGTAAACAATGTCACGAATCGGACGAAAACCAGTATCTATCGTAAAGGGAGTAAAAATTGAGAAAAAGGATGGAGCCATCAAGATAACCGGTCCCAAAGGTGAGCTATCCGCTCGAATTCCTTCAACACTTGTGGTTGATGTTAAGGATGATCAATTATTAATTACCCGGCCATCAGATGAGAAGAAAATGAAAGCGCTCCACGGGACTTGGCGTGCTTTAATAAATAATATGTTGAAAGGTGTAACCGATGGTTTTCAAAAGAAATTGGAAATAGTCGGAGTTGGATACAAGGCTGAAGTTAAAGGGAAAAAAATACAGCTCGCTCTCGGATATTCCCATCCGATTTTATTTGAGCCGCCGAAGGGTATTAAAGTTGAAGTGCCGATACCGACAAACATCCTGATATCCGGGATCGATAAACAACTTGTTGGTCAGGTGGCTGCGAAATTACGTTCTTTCAGACCGCCGGAACCGTATAAAGGAAAAGGTGTGAAGTATGAAGGTGAATATATCCGACGGAAAGCTGGTAAAGCGGCAGCGACTGTCGGTGCAAAGGTAGGGTAAAATATATGATAAAGAAATCGAGAATTGAAAAACGCTTAAAGATTAAAACGCGCATCCAAAAAAAAATTCGTGGCACAACCGAGTTGCCGCGTCTAACAGTCTATCGTAGCTTACACCATATGTATGCTCAGATTGTGGATGATTCCCAATCGAAAACATTGGTAGCTTCTTCAACGTTGACACCTAATCTTAGGGATGAGGTTAAGAAGCTCAAAGGTAATAAAGAAATCGCGAAACGTGTCGGTATTGAAATTGCCAAGAAAGCAATCGAGAAAAAGATACAACAGGTAGTCTTCGATCGGAATGGATACGCGTATCACGGAATAGTGAAATCGTTAGCAGATGGTGCTCGAGAAGCCGGTCTTAAGTTTTAGTTGTAATGTGACTCCGGCTGTTCGATAAAAAATTTGCCGGGTCGTCTAATGGCAGGACAGCGGCCTTTGGAGCCGTCAGTAGAGGTTCGACTCCTCTCCCGGCAGCAATGAATTAATAAAAAAATTGGAGTAATAAAATTGGCAAAATATAAAGCAGGTGATCTGGATTTAAAAGATCGATTAGTATACATCAACCGTGTCGCCAAAGTAGTGAAAGGCGGGCGGCGATTTAGCTTCAGTGCGATCGTTGTGGTCGGTGATAGTAATGGCCATGTAGGTATCGGTCTGGGTAAAGCAAATGAAGTTCAAGATGCTATCTCAAAGGGGATTGATGATGCAAAGAAGAGTGTTGTTAAAGTTTTAATTCATAAAGGAACGATTCCCCATCCGATCATCGGAAAGTATGGTGCGTCGAAGGTGCTTCTTAAGCCGGCATCTCCTGGCACAGGCCTTATCGCCGGTGGTGGTGTCCGTGCAGTGCTTGAATCTGCCGGTGTCAAAGATGTTTTAACAAAATCAATAGGTTCGTCAAATCCGCACAACGTCGTAAAAGCAACATTACAAGGACTAATGAGCTTGACTGATGCTAAAACGATGGCTGAAAGACGCAGCTTAGGTTTGAGTGAATTGTTTGGATCTCAACCTACAGTGTAAATTAAATTATGGATGAAAATGTATGTCGAAGCAAATTAAAATAACTCAGATCGTCAGTCAAATTCATACATTGAAAGCTCACAAAGCTACAATCAAAGCACTCGGGCTTGGCAGACCGAATTATTCCGTTGTGAAAAATGATACGCCGCAAATCCGAGGTATGATAAACAAAGTGAAGTACCTCGTGAAAGTCGAAGAGGTGAAAAAATAGATATGACAAAATCATTATTAGGTAATTTACATTACGCCAAAGGATCGCGAAAGCGAGTGAAACGCATCGGTCGTGGACAAGGTTCCGGACATGGTGGTACTGCGACACGGGGCCATAAAGGAGAAGGTGCACGCTCAGGGACACATTTCCGCCCATGGTTCGAAGGTGGTCAAATGCCTCTCGTCAGACGTGTTCCTAAATTTGGTTTCACAAATACACTACGAACAGAATTTCAAATCGTAAATGTTTCAGCACTCGATAAAATGGCTGTAAACGGTAAGTTGAGTGATGGAAAAGTTACGCCGGAGTTGTTATTCAATTCCGGACTCGTGCGAAAGAAATCGGTCCCTGTGAAAATATTAGGTGATGGTGAATTAACGACCAAGTTAGAGGTTGTTGCACATTCTTTCAGTAAAACCGCCGTGGATAAAATTGAAAAAGTAGGTGGTAAAGCAATCACGATAACTAAATCTTCAAAATAAGCTCGATGGCAAAGCTCAGCGAAAGTTTTCGGAACATATTTAAAATTCACGAGCTTCGGCAGAGAATTCTGTTTACTGCCGGGCTTTTAATTATTGTACGTTTCGGTGCACACGTCACACTCCCCGGTGTTGATGCACAATTATTGACCGAAGCGATGAGAAATCAAGCCTCCAATACCCTCTTCGGTCTCTACGATTTATTTGTTGGCGGTGCATTCAGTAACGCCGCAGTTTTTGCGCTCGGTATAATGCCTTATATTAGTTCCTCTATTATTATTCAGCTGTTAGGTGCTGTAATACCGTATTTCCAAAAGCTTACAAAAGAAGGTGAAGAAGGACGGAAAAAAATAACACAATTAACCCGTTACGGTACTGTTGTGATTTCGATGCTGCAAGCATGGGGTGTAAGCGTACAGCTTCTCAGTTTAAATGCAGCGGGGACGCCAATCGTTCCACCCGATGTTCAAGGATTTGGATTCCAATTCTCCACGATTATTGTGTTGACTGCAGGAACTATCTTTATGATGTGGTTAGGTGAACAGATAACCGAAAGAGGAATCGGAAATGGAATTTCCCTTATTATTTTCATCGGGATTATCGCTCGGTTCCCAAGTGCGTTACTTGATGAGTATCAGCTGGTGAGCTCAGGTGCGCGAGGATTAATCATTGAGTTGGTTGTTATAGTACTTATGATTTTTATCGTTGCCGGTATCGTTATGGTTACACAAGCTACCAGAAGGATACCTGTCCAATACGCAAAACGGGTTGTTGGAAGGAAGATATACGGAGGTGTCACTCAATACATCCCGATGCGTGTAAACACAGCAGGTGTTATGCCGATAATCTTCGCACAGGCTATCATGTTCATACCTAATACGATTTTGACTTTTTTCCCTGAGAGTGAATTTATGGCGACCGTCGCTCAATATTTTAACTATACATCGATTACTTACTCGACAGTCTACGCTTTAATGATCATATTCTTTACATATTTTTATACTGCGGTTGCATTCAATCCGAAAGATGTCGCAGAGAATATGCAAAAGCAAGGTGGTTTTATACCCGGAATACGTCCCGGTAGAAATACATCCGATTTTATCGATAATATATTAACGAAGATTACGCTGCCAGGCTCAATCTTTCTAGCGATTGTTGCGATATTACCGGCTTTCATGGTCAAATTAGGTGTCACATCCAGTTTTGCAAGCTTCTTCGGTGGAACAAGCCTGCTGATCGTTGTCGGTGTCGGGCTTGATACGCTTCAACAAATCGAATCCCACTTATTAATGCGTCATTACGATGGCTTCATGAAGAGTGGTAAAATTAAAGGTCGTAGGTATTAAGAATCAAGGCGGCGAGCCGGCGTTCAAAGGATATGGGAATGATAAAAATAATCTATTCCCGGCAAGCTTATGTACTTCGATCAATGATGAAGTCGTTCATGGTATCCCCGGTAACAGAAAATTGCAAGGGGGTGATATTATCGCTATCGACGTTGGTGTGAAGAAAAATAATTTTTTTGGTGATGGTGCTTGGACGTATCCCGTTGGCAGAATATCTTCTGATAAAGAAAGATTGTTAAAAGTAACTGAAGAATCGCTTTATATAGGAATCGAGAAAGCCAAAGCTGGAAATCATGTACACGATATATCTGCCGCCGTGCAAGCTCGAATCGAGCAGGAAGGTTTTTCAGTCGTAAGGGATTTAGTAGGACACGGTGTCGGTCGGAATCTTCACGAAGAACCGGCAATTCCTAATTTCGGAGAGTCGGGCACCGGAATGAGATTACGAAAAGGAATGACGTTGGCAATCGAGCCGATGGTAAATTTTGGAACGTTTCGCGTTCGGGTTGATGCAGACGGCTGGACAGTCAGGACTGCTGATGGTTTACCGTCAGCACATTTTGAGCATACGGTATTAATAACAGAAAATAACTCTGAAATACTCACAATCTAAAAATATGAATGGCTAAGCAAGGGCCGATCACTATGGATGGCGTTATCACCGATACGCTTCCTAATGCAATGTTTCGAGTAAAATTAGACAACGGTCATGAGATTCTTGCTGTTATTTCAGGGAAAATGCGTATGCACTATATAAAAATACTTGTTGGTGATAAAGTAACAGTCGAAATGTCACCGTACGATTTATCAAAAGGTCGTATCACTTATAGATATAAATAATGGAGTATGAATGAAAGTTCGTTCATCGGTTAAACGGTTATGTGATAAATGCAAGATCATCCGGCGCAAAGGTGTTGTGCGCGTTATCTGTACGAATCCAAAACACAAACAGCGGCAAGGATAATCAAGCTGAAATATTTATTGAGAGTTAACATTCGAAAGGAATACAAAGAGTGGCTCGGATAGCAGGAATAGATTTACCCAAGAACAAACGTTCGGAAATCGGGCTGACCTACATTTATGGTATAGGCAGAAGTACAGCTCATAAAATTCTAAATCAAGCAGGCATCAGTTATGATAAAAGAATAAGCGAGCTTTCGGATGATGAGGTTGCCAAAATACGCTCGATCATCACTTCTGATCTGAAAGTTGAAGGTTCAACACGAACCGAAACACAAATGAACATTAAGAGATTGATGGATATAAATTGCTATCGCGGACTGCGGCATCGTAAAGGTTTACCTGTTCGCGGACAAAGAACCCGCACGAACTCCCGTACAAGAAAAGGTAAACGTAAGACGGTCGCCGGAAAGAAGAAAGCAATAGCCAAGAAGTAATAAATCGAAAGAATAATAAAATGGCAAAACAGACAACAGGTACGGCTCAAACAGGAGCTGCAAAAAAGAAAAAGAAAATCCAAGTCGATGTTACAGGTAAAGCATTCATAAAAGCAACGTTTAACAATGTGATTGTAACACTCACAGATGTTTACGGGAATGTTATTAGCTGGTCGTCGGCAGGTCGGAATGCATTCAAAGGATCTCGAAAGAATACACCCTTTGCTGCACAGGTTACTGCCGAAGCTGCAGCGAAAGAAGCATACGATCTCGGTTTGCGTAAAGTCGACGTTTTTGTAAAAGGACCCGGCTCAGGGCGGGAAGCAGGTATTCGCTCGCTGCAAACAGTCGGGATAGAAATTTTAAGTATCCGCGATATTACACCGATTCCACACAACGGATGTCGACCACCCAAACGGCGCCGTGTTTAAGTCGAGTATATGTATTAATTTTTAATCACCAAGGAGACTATGGGACGTTATATTGAATCAAGTTGTAGATTGTGTCGGAGAGAACGACAGAAATTATTTTTAAAAGGCACAAAGTGTTTCACTGAAAAATGCCCTGTTGAGCGGCGAGCTTATCCGCCGGGATTGCACGGGCAAACACGACGTCAGAAAATCTCTGAGTATGGTGTTCAGCTTCGTGAGAAACAGAAGATACGGCGAATGTACGGTTTGCAGGAAGAGCAATTTCATAATTATTTCGAAAAAGCTCTTCGCCAGTCGGGGAGAACCGGAGAAAATCTTGTAAAACTACTCGAGCGAAGATTCGATAATGTAGTATATCGGTTAGGTTTTGCACCTTCCAGGAAAGCTGGAAGGCAGTTTATTGTTCATGGTCATTTCATGATCAATAACAGAGTTGTGAATGTTCCATCATATTTGTTAAAGTCGGGTGATATTGTGCAGGTGATCGATAAAAGCAAGAAGCTTGATATCATTCATTCATCTATGAAAAGGATGAAGGATAGTGCGATGCTTCCTTGGCTCAATCTTGATAAAGCGGCGATGGTAGGAACTTTTCTTAACGTTCCGGAACGTGCCGATGTCCCGCTCAATGCAAATGAACAATTAGTCGTCGAGCTTTACTCAAAATAATAATCTCAATTAAACCCATTATTTATTGTAGAACGACGAAAACATAAATAGGTGGGAGAAGGATACTATGGTAGCAACAAATTATCAAATGCCTGAGAAAGTACAACTTGATGAAGCAAGTTATACAAATACTTTCGGCAGGTTCATCTTACAACCCTTAGAAAAGGGTTTCGGTGTAACGATCGGAAATGCCTTTCGCAGAGTGCTGCTCTCATCGCTTCAGGGTACGGCATTTACCGCGATTCGCATCGAAGGTGATGGCTGATCAATCGACTGACGTCATCCCGATCGATTCAATCTTCACACCCATCAAGAATGTCAGGTATTTCATTGAGCCGACACGCGTGGGACAGCAGACAGATTTCGAGAAATTGGTTCTAGAGATTGAAACAGACGGCTCGATTGCACCCGACGACGCACTTGCCCAGGCAGCAGTAATTCTTCGAGATCATATCCAGTTATTCCTCAGCTTCAACATCGATACTGAAGCACAAGAGGAGCTTCTCGAGAAGGATTCCGAATTCGCCCGCATAAGGAAAATCTTGCAGATGTCGGTTGACGAGCTTGAGCTGTCGGTACGCTCTCATAACTGTCTCAAAGCTGCGAACATCCGTACCATTGCCGACTTAGTAAGGAGAGAAGAGCCGGAATTACTGAAGTTTCGAAATTTCGGAAGGAAATCTCTTGCGGAGCTTACCGAAATTATCGAGCAGTTTGGGCTGAACTTCGGTATGGATGTTGAAAAATATCTTCACGAGAGTCACGATTAACATTTTACAATAGGAAATTCGATGCGACACAGAAAATCAGGAAGAAAACTTAAACGAACAGCAAGTCATAGAAAAGCGACCTTGATTGCACTATCTACTGCCTTATTGAAGAATAAAAAAATTCAGACGACGGCAGCCAAAGCAAAGGAAACGCGCACATTCGTCGAGAAGATGATCACTCGCGCAAAGAATGCGATAGCATCTGAAGGAGAGAAGAAAAATATCCATGCTCGGCGGGAAATCGCTCGGTATATAAAAGATCGTGGAGTTATTAAAGAACTATTCACAGAGATTGCCCCGAAGGTTGCAAGTCGTGCGGGTGGTTATACACGCGTTGTGAAGTTAGGTCAGCGGCACGGCGATGCTGCTGAGGTCGCAGTACTCGAATTGGTAGATTTCAATATAGGCAAAGCACCTGAGAAATCTTCTTCTAAGCAGAAAGAAAAAAAGGAGACTAAGGAGAAGAAAGAAAAGAAAGCTAAGAAAGAAATACCGACGGGTGAGGTTGCTGTAGAAAACAAGTAAGCATCTTTATCTCAAAATATCATAAAAGGGTTCTCATAATTTGGGTACCCTTTTTTATTGATAATAGGTTGCAACATCCGTGTTACCCAACTGTAGGGAATCTTCTCCTGATCTAATGATTGACACCTGATATTATTTTCCACCGACTCGTATTTCTTGTTTTTATATCAGGCAATCAATTTCTTGTGAAGGCGTGGCATTGAGTAACAACTACAATTTCTTTCTATCATAAATGGAGCGTCGGTGGTTGCCGTGATATATGAAGTAGCCGTACAGCCATTCTTGATTATGTCAAAATTTAGTATTAATTTGTTTGTAAGAATATTAGGAGTTAACAATGCCAATCATTAAATCTATATCGAGCTTGCGAAATCGCACTCGTGAAATTGCTACAATATGCCACGATCAGAATGAGCCCGTATATCTGACCACAAATGGTGAAGGCGATCTTGTTGTTATGAGCATCGACCATTATGAGCGGTTAAAGGCTCAGGTTGACCTGTTTGAAAAACTTGGTGTTGCACAAGCTCAATCCGCAGCAGGGCGGAAGGGTATCACTCACAAACAGATGATAGCCAAACTTCGACAAAGAGTCCGCCATGGGCGGGCGCGCTAAATATACACTTAAATATCTTCCTGCTGCACAATCCCGCCAAGCGCATAGGCGTCAACCTAACGCTAAAAGTTTTTGATGATAATTGATTCTATCTTTTCGTTTTTCATAAGCACAGTGGTAACTTATTTGATCATAAAGCACAGCGGGACGGAACATATAAAGCGCAACTGCCCAAAATTGTTCCTTGAAGCAACGAGAAAGTTTTAGTAGGCTGATCGGTCTGTGTTCTTTATTAACCATTACGTTGTCGCTTGTTCCCACGATAAATGTGTGAAAAAGTGTGACAAAAATAAACAATACATACAGAGCGACTTTAACTTGCATCGCTGAGACGTGATGGAAACTTGCAAGATGAAAATGACTTTTCCATGCCTTAAAAATTGTTTCAATTCTCCAGCGAAGACCGTACAATGCTGCAACATCATGGGCAGAGAGTGTTTGAGCATCGACGTTTAGGAGAAATATATTCCATCCCAACAATGCAAGATGTTCTTTACTCGGATTGAGACGATGGTCTCTGTTGGCTTTCAATCTTCGCCGCCGTTGTGCCGTAATAACAGGATCTACCGGCAAAGCAATTAACCGAACATTTAAACGTTCCCTTGTACCAACTATGACGGAACTATCGTATATCGGGTGTTTTCTAAGCATTCTGAGCAACTTTATTCGCTTTCCATTGTGAGGATTGCTTAGCACGGTTCCATGTCGTAAGCGAGTAATAAAGAAAGCACCTCGTTGCTGAAGACTTGTTAATGCATTCAGTACAAAATACCCTAAATCTCGAATGAGAAGATCACCACGATTGACAAACTCAAGCATTGTGCTTGCAACGTGTTGATCATTGATCGTGAATGGGGACATCCAAAACCAATCCCGATTTCATCGGGACTCTTTCATGACATTATACACCGCTTGAATCTTGACAAGTGCAATGTCGTGGTTTATCTGGTTTCTACTTCCAGGAAAAACCGTTGACAACTGAGATGGAAGTCGCACTGTTGTGCTATCATGTAATAAAATGCGTGTAAATTGAGAGGGAATTGCTTTATCCACAGTTTTAAGTTTCTGACCAATCGTATACGCAAGAACGCCTTCAAGATATCGAACAACCGATTCATTCATCCGCTTGCTAATTGCTTGTTTAGAAATCCGTATCCCCTTCAACAAACCCATACTCATCGCAATGCTTGAAAGAGAGTTGGCGCCTTGAAGAACTCTAAGAAACAGCGCAATAAGAAAGCTCTTGGGGTCAATCTTTCTCGGTGCTCTCTTTATAAATCCACTCTCTATGGCTAATGTTGTCAGTCTCTCTCCTTTCAGAAACATTATTAATTTTTCAACAATTGGTTCGATTTTAACTAAGTTTGACATGGCTTAACCCTTTCATATTGTATCGGTATTTAGAGTTAAACCAATCTAATCAACTCCTTAAGTTGACGCTAATGCGCCAA
>JACQYX010000016.1:0-2555 GCA_016207985.1 Ignavibacteriales bacterium
TATCAATAATAAGCGCAAAGAATATCAAAAAGATTTTGAAAAGAAATAGTGCGTTCAATAAACGAAATTTCGATGACCAAGATTTTCAATCTTAAGGAACATCAAGTATGAACTCAAAAATTATTTATTGTTTTTTGGCAATTATATTTGCCTTTATGCTATGGAGTTGTGAAGATGTACCACCGACAACAACTACCGGCGGCGCATCTCTTATCCAGGGATCGGTCTATGATCTGGAAACATATGCAAATATTCAGAATGCGGCGGTTATTCTGACGACCCAAGCAGAGAGAGATACAACATTTACTGCAGTAGATGGAAAGTTCAACTTCAAAGTTGATCTCAGTAAACTCTCAAATTACAGCGCCACGCTCACAGTCCAGAAAAGTGGTTATGTCTCAGAATCTGTGGGAATATCGGTCGCTGCCGATACTACACTTGCTATCGGTTTAATAGTCGATTACTCATTCTCGGCAGCTGTTATCGGTACAGTGAGAGATAGTGCGACAAGTTATCCATTACGAGGGGCGACGGTGCATCTAACCTTGCCTGGCGCCGATACATCCATGGTTACATCAGTCGACGGTTCATTTAGATTGACGGCAAACCTTGTCGATCTTGACTCAATTTCTGCACTGGTAACCACGGAAAAATCAGGCTTCAAAACGAAACAATTGATAATCAGTCTCTACAGAGGACAAACAACAAATTTAGGTAATGTCTTTATGCGAGTTGATGTCGGCTCGACGGCGGGTCAGGTTGTCGGACGTGTACTCGATAATAAAAATTCTTTACCGATCACGAACGCTGTTGTTACACTTACCGCTGGAAGTTTTTATGACAGTGTCCTCACGTCCATCAACGGAGATTTTTCTTTTACTGTCGATCTATTCGGATTAACTTCACTCTCTGGTCTATTGAGGATATCATATCCAGGGTACATTACTGAAACTTATACAGTAACTATCCAGCCAGGAAAAACACTTTCAGCGGATATCATTCTCGATCGTGATACAACTGCATCATCGGCACTCATTACCGGTACTTTACGCGATAGTGCAACACTTTATCCGTTGCGGGGTGCAACAGTGCTTCTTACATTACCGGGTGTTGTTGACGAAGTAACCACACCGACTGATGGTTCATTCCGGTTAACAGCGGATCTGGTTGATAGAGATTCTCTACCGGTCATACTCACTGCTTATAAAGACGGCTATAGAACAAAACGCTTGACTTTCGTTGTATACAAAGGTCAAACAACAAATCTTGGTGATGTGTTGTTGGCGGTTGACGTGGGATCTACAATTGCTCAGGTTGTGGGGCGAGTGTTCGATTCTCAATCCAAACTTCCGCTAAATAATGCATGGGTAACTATGCTGACGAACATTCTCGTCGACAGTATCCAGACTTCATTCAGCGGAGAATATTCATTCTCAATCGACTTGCATGGTCTGCCTTCCATTCCAGGTTTATTGAAAGTGGAAAAGAATGGATACAAGACACAAAGTGTTGATTTTAATGTCGATGCTGGTAAAACATTCAATAATGATTTCTATCTCGTACGGGATACTACCACTGGTGTTCGCGATTCAAGCGATACCGGATTGTATGCACATTCGATTGCATTCATAAACATGACTTCGAGAGAGATTTCGGTTTATGGTGTCGGTGGAACCGAGTCGACGATTCTGACATGGGAAGTCCGTGATTCACTCGGGTTCCCAATCGATATCGATCATCGCGACACTGTTGAGTTTGAGCTTATCGGTGAACCGGTGGTCGGTGGTGCTTATGTTTCTCCACCAAGAGCATTGACAAATGTTTCAGGTCGTGTTGCAACAACAGTCAATAGTGGTACCAAATCTGGAGTGCTTCAGTTTGTAGCAAAATTAAGGAGAGATAGCGACAGCACCTGGATACAATCGACACCGGTAATCATAACGGTGAATGCTGGGCTACCGGATCAAGCACATTTCTCTATTGCTGCATATAAGATAAACTTCGCTGCGTACGATTGGTTAGGAAGAAGAGATCCGATCACTGTACAGGTTGGTGATAAATATAGTAATCCGGTTAAATTGAGTACAGCAGTGTACTTCAGCACAACCGGTGGTATTATTAATGCGTCAGGCTTTACCGATAAGAACGGGCAAGCAGTTGTTGATTTACACAGTGGTAATCCGCATCCACCGGATGTTATTTTTGGAATACCGAACATGGCAAAAGTCGCCGCTGTAACGATGGGTGAAAATGGTGTACCTGTCCACGATACTATTTACGTCTTATTCTCTGGTTGGTCGATGATTAAAGATGTGAGTGCCGATAGCTTCTTCGTCCCGGGAGGTGGTTCTTCAGGAAGAATATACTATCGAGTTGCAGATAGGTTCGATAATCCTCTTTCTGAAGGCACACACATTTCTGTAAGTCTCCAGTACGTACCGCCGCCAAACAGTCAGGTGAATCTGACTGTTACAGGATTTACCGATGTTACGTTAGGTGATACACAGATACGAGGAACCGGTACAACAGATTTCTGGTTCCAGGTTGTCGATCAA
>JACQYX010000016.1:2655-3573 GCA_016207985.1 Ignavibacteriales bacterium
GTGTTGCATCAGCAATACCGGCATCGGTGGTTATTAAAGTGTCCAGTGATAATGGTAATCCTGCCGATGTTGCAATCTTCGGAATAATTGGTGGTCCGTAGCATAGATTCGTAAACGACAACGCCATCCCGATCTACTCGAGATGGCGTTTTTTATTCTCAGTATTTAAAGCTTCTATTTTTAAATCTTTTTCAGTGAGTAATAATTTGCCTTTATAGTTTTTTCGATATCGGCTTCCGAATGTTCCGATGAAAGAAAAGCAGCTTCGAATTGAGATGGCGGGAGGTAAATTCCTTTTTCAAGCATTTCTCTGAAATATCTACCAAATTTTTTTGTATCCGATGTCTTAGCAGAATTGTAGTCTTTCACTTTCTGTTCCGTGAAGAAAAGAGTGAACATTGATCCGACACGGTTGATCTGGTAATTCAAACCAAGCTCGTTGAGGTTGTGATTGAAACCTTCTTCAAGATGTCGAGTTCTCTGCTCGAGTATTTTATAGATATATCTGTTTTTTGAAAGGATGGATAGCATTTCGTATCCTGCTGCCATCGCAAGAGGATTACCAGAGAGTGTTCCCGCCTGGTACATCGGTCCACTTGGTGCAACCAACGTCATGATCTCTCTCTTGCCGCCATAGGCACCAACCGGCAAACCACCGCCGATGATCTTTCCAAGTGTAGTGAGATCAGGTTTTATTTTGTATAATTCTTGTGCTCCGCCTATAGCGACGCGGAAACCGGTCATGACCTCGTCCATGATAAAGACAATCTTTTCGTTTGTGCAGATTGCTCGAAGTTTTTCGAGAAAGCCATGCATCGGTGGAATGCATCCCATATTTCCAACAATCGGTTCTATTATGATTGCGGCAACTTCCGATTTGTACTTCCTTACCAATTTCCAAACCGATTCGATATCGTT
>JACQYX010000017.1 GCA_016207985.1 Ignavibacteriales bacterium
AGCAAAATGGTACGAGCTTCACTATTCAGCACCCGGCTGGAACGTTACAGGTATCTCCGTGCCTGGCATACCGTTAGTTGTGGTAGGACATAATGATTCTATTGCCTGGGGTTTTACAAATGCGATGCTCGATGACTGCGACTTTTACTTTGAGGAAGAAGATACGCTCGATGCAAACAATTATGTATTCAAGAATAAATCAATTCCAATTCGGTCTCGGGAAGAAATCATTTACATCGGTTCATCTGATAGCATCGAATTCACAGCACGCTCTACTCATCACGGACCTGTCATCAACGATGTACATCCGATGTCGGAACATGATCATCGTGATTCAATGCACGAAAAAAATATTATAACTATGCGTTGGATTGGATATGATTATAGCGACGAGATGCTCGGTTTCTATCGTATTAATAGATCGAGGAATAAGATAGAATTCGAAAACGGATTGAAAGAACTCGCAGTTCCGGCACAGTGTGCGGTTTATGCCGATGCAGGTGGGAACATCGGATGGTGGCTGGCAGGAAAGGTGCCGATTCGAGGAAAGTATAATGGCACACTGCCATATGACGGTGAGTCGGGTGATGATGAATGGCAAGGTTTTGTTCCCTTCGATGAATTGCCGAAGGCGTGGAATCCAAATGATGGTTTAATAATTCTCGTTTTAACGGAAAATATCCTCCAAGTTTATAATGCCGACTCAACCTCGGATCCACCCGTTGCCGCAGCATTGGTTTATCTCCGTAACTGGAATTTTCGCTGTACCCCGACGGATATCGCCTCGACTATAGTCAACAAATATTTTGTAAAACTTATTCATAACATTTATGAAGATGAACTCGGCAAAGATGTGTTCCATGATTTTATCTATTCGCTTGCTCCTGTTTACAGAGTGACTATTCATCTGCTTCAAAGCGAGAGTTCATCCTGGTTCGACGATGTGAAAACCGATACGATGGAGACAAAAGAAATGATTATCCGTAAAAGTTTTCTTGAAGCAATCGATGAGCTGCAAACAACCTTCGGGAATGAAATGAAAACTTGGCAGTGGGGGAAAATTCATCAGGTACTTTTTGAACATCCTCTCGGACGATACAAACCGCTCGACAAAGTTTTCAATGTTGGACCGTTTCCTGTAGGCGGCAGTGAGCAAACGATAAATAAAGGAGCGTTTAAACTGACCGATCCGTTTTTCTTGTTCGCTTCTCCTTCGATGCGACAAGTTGTTGATATGGCTAAGCCGACTTCATCATATGCAGTAATCACGCTGGGGCAGTCAGGTCAGCCTTTGCATGAACATTACGATGATCAAGTCTCTCTATGGCTTAACGGCGGTTACCGCGAAACCACGATCGACTGGACTGAAATTAAAAATCAGAAATGGAAACATCTTATATTAAAACCTAAATGATTTGTCCAAGCTCTGAAAAAAGGACTTATCACATTATAAATCGAAGGAATCCAAATGTTTTTACAAAAGTTGATATCAAGACTTAGGACTGCTCAGCATGTCGCTGTTTTGACCGGCGCCGGCATCTCCGCTGAAAGCGGTGTGCCGACTTTCCGCGGAACAGATGGACTCTGGAAAAAATTTCGTCCCGAAGAGCTTACCAACTTCGATGCTTTCATTAAAAACCCCGATTTGGTATGGGAGTGGTACAAGTATCGGAAACAGATTATTTCTAACATCAAACCTAATCCGGGACATTATGCACTTGCCGAGATGGAGAAACACCATGAACATTTTGCAATAATTACTCAGAATGTAGATAATTTGCATCGACGTGCAGGGAGCAAAAACGTTTATGAGCTACATGGAAATATAGAGCGTAATTATTGTATCGACT
Source organism: Ignavibacteriales bacterium (assembly GCA_016207985.1). GTDB lineage: Bacteria > Bacteroidota > Ignavibacteria > UBA10030 > SZUA-254 > JACQYX01. Next base: position 1,851 of record JACQYX010000017.1, read on the forward strand.
GCCGGAAAGAATTTTCAGACGTAGAGATTCTTTCAAGTGAAAAGGCGCCTCGTTGTAAATGCAGTGGATTGATACGTCCCGGAGTAGTATGGTTCGGAGAAATGCTTCCGGAAGATCAGTGGAATGCAAGCGTAGCTGCGGCAGAGCAAGCCGAAGTGTTCTTCTCACTCGGAACCTCTGCAGTAGTTTACCCGGCTGCTTCTTTGCCGATGGTAGCGAAACATGCCGGTGCTTACATTGTTGAAATCAACCTTGAGCGAACAGATTTAAGCTCCACCGCCGACGAAGTTCTGCTCGGTAAATCGGGTGAGATACTGCCCAGGCTTGTGGAGACGTATTACAAATAGCGAGATTCCTAAAAGTTACCGGATGAATTCTTCCAGAAAACCTTGCGAAGTTTTTAAACCTGCAAGGTTCCAGCAAGATAATTTCGGAGGTTAGTGCCACACCGACCAAAAAAGAGTCTGTACATTGATTTTCACGCTGACAAGTTTTATATTCTTACAACAGGATAATCGGAGATAAATAATCAAAACTGATATGGTGAAGATGTTATTCAGTTAAATATATGAATTAAAATATTTCGTAAATAAGATAAAAACAGTAACAATTTACTCATGGCAGAGAAAATGAAAAGTAAAAAGAATCTTACAAAAGTAACACGTATCATTAAAAAGCATGAAAAAGAACTGAATCGGAGGTACGGCATCAAAAGGATCGGTATATTTGGCTCTTACATAAGA
>JACQYX010000018.1 GCA_016207985.1 Ignavibacteriales bacterium
TCTCATTGCGGGATTACTGTCGGGCAAGATGGAGCAACACATCAATCGCTCGAAGATATTGCGATTATGCGAGTGCTTCCGCACATGACAGTCGCTTCTCCGTGCGATTATCATCAAGCGAAAAAAATGGTCAAAGCATCGATGCATTTAAAGAATCCTCTCTACATGCGTTTTTTCAGAGATAATTCACCCGTCTTCACTGATATAACTTCTCAATTCCAATTTGGTAAAGCAGATACACTTATTGAAGGTTCCGATGTTACGATTATCGCGTGTGGTTTGCAAGTGTGGGAAGCTATTCTTGCTGAAGAAATTCTTTCTAAAGAAGGAATCAGTGTCCGTGTAATCAACATGCACACAATCAAACCAATCGATGTGGATGTAATCATCAAAGCAGCGAAGGAAACCGGTGCAATCGTTACTGCTGAAGATCATCAGAAGCATGGCGGACTTGGCAGTGCAGTCGCTGAGGTTCTTGCTCAGCACTATCCAGCACCGCAAGAGGTTGTTGCAATCGATGATACATTCGGTGAGTCGGGACTTGGAGATGAACTAATGAAGAAATATGGAATCGATAAGAATGCAATCGTAAAAGCCACTCATAGAGCGATTAAGAGAAAGAAAATTTATCCGCCAAAGGCGGAGTTTAAAGGAGATTGAATGTGAAGAAGACATTAATATTAATCATTATCATAACCTTACCACTTTTAGTTGGATTTGGTTTAGGATATGGTATCGGACATAGAAGTTTCACACCAAAAGATGGAGATAGTTTCAACTTAGATGACCAGCTGACAACAACGGCATCTTACACACAAGTGAGGGATGATAGTCTTGGTGAATCGATTTCACAAGGTCGTCAGAATGCTATTACAAAAGCGGTTGGATTCGCAAGTCCCGCAGTAGTAGGCATCAATGTTATTGAAGTACGCGAGTACCGCTATCAAAATCCTTGGTCGAGGATGTTCGGGGATGATCCATTTTTCCGACAGTTCTTTGGTGATAAAACTTACAGACAGGAAGTTAAAGGACTTGGATCGGGATTTATTATTTCTCCAGATGGATACATCCTGACGAACGACCATGTCGCTGGCAACGCATCGAAGATTACCATAACTCTCACAAACAAAGAAAAGTATGAAGCAGAATTAATCGGAACCGATTTGGTGTCGGATATTTCTTTGTTGAAAATAAATGGAAAAGATTTACCGTACATAAAACTTGGTAATTCGGATGATGTTATCATTGGTGAATGGGTTATCGCTATGGGAAATCCGTTCGGGTTATTCGAAATCAGCGATAAACCGACAGTTACGGTTGGAGTTGTAAGCGCGACCGGAATGAACCTTAACGCAGAAGGCGGGCGAATTTATAGAGGAATGATTCAGACCGATGCGGCAATCAATCAGGGCAACAGCGGTGGACCATTATTGAACTCTGCGGGTGAAGTTATCGGCGTGAATGCAGTGATCTACACTCCGAATCAAGGGAACATCGGTCTCGGTTTTGCAATTCCAATTAATCGTGTGAAGGATATCGTCGCCGAGTTGAAACGAAGCGGTAAGATTGAACGAAACTTCTGGACAGGTTTGGAGGTGCAAACAGTTGATGCTCGCGTTGCACGATACTTCGATTTAGATAAAGCGGAAGGCGTTATCGTAACAGATGTGAAGCGCCGAAGTCCTGCCGATGAAAGTGGTTTCAAGCCGGGTGATATTATTGTTGAAGTGAATGGTGAGAAGATAGCGAATGAAAATGCAATCGTCTCGATTGTCAGATCGTCGCGAGCGGGTGACGTATTGAAGATGAAAATAATCCGTGATAAGAAAATTTTTAACTTAAGGAAGAAAATAAATTCCAAACCTGGCTCGACATTGAGATACTCGCCTGTGAAGCGCAGGCGGAGCTTGGTGTTATTCCAAAAGATGCAGTTAAAGTCATCCGAGAAAAAGCAAAATTTGATGTAAAAAGGATTGATGAGATTGAAGCAGAAGTGAAGCACGATGTCATCGCTTTCCTCACGAATGTCGGTGAGTATGTTGGATCGGAATCACGCTTTATTCATGTCGGTATGACATCTTCTGATATACTCGATACGGGACTCTCGCTGCAAATGAAGCAGTCTGCGGATTTACTGCTAAAGGATTTGTATGGATTGAGAGATGTTTTTGCTCGACGGGCAAAGGAATTCAAATATACCTTCATGATTGGCAGAACACACGGCATCCACGCTGAACCGATTACTTTTGGTTTGAAGTTGGCGCTTTGGTACGATGAAACTTGTCGGAACATAAAACGTCTTGAGCAAGCGAAGCAAACAATCTCATACGGACAAATCTCTGGCGCTGTTGGTACTTATGAGCATCTCGATCCATTTATTGAGAGATATGTTTGTGAAAAATTAGGATTGAAACCTGCGCCAATCTCTACACAAATTTTACAGCGCGATCTTCATGCAGAGTTTCTAACAACACTTGCCATCATTGGCAGTTCACTTGAGAAGTTTACGACCGAGATTCGTCATCTTCAAAAAACAGAAGTGCTTGAAGTAGAAGAATATTTCTCCAAAGGCCAGAAAGGTTCATCCGCCATGCCCCATAAGAGAAATCCGGTTACCTGTGAGAGAATCTGCGGTTTAGCCAGAGTCTTGAGGGCAAATGCTTTAGTATCTCTGGAGAATATTTCCTTATGGCATGAAAAAGAATATCGAGCTTACACACGGACTTATCTTTTCACAGGAAGTTCTTCTTGCGTTAACGAAGAAAGGAATGAAAAGGGAAGAAGCCTACGCTACTGTTCAGAAGTATGCGATGGAAGTGTGGCAAACTCAGCCAAAGACTGATGAGCCTCTGGCTCATAAAAAGAATTTTAAAGAAGTTTTGAAGTCAGATTCAAACATTATGAAATACCTGAGCAACAGTGAGCTTGATGAGCTGTTTGATTTGAGGAAAAGTATTCATAATGTAGATTATATTTTTGAAAGAGTTGGATTATAAATATCGGAGAGTAAAATGGAACAGACATTTACACTTGAATACTGGAAAGATAAAAAATGGTACGTAGGACGGTTAAAAGGGATACCAGGAGTGTTTAGCCAGGGAAAAACACTTACCGAGTTAAAGGAAAATATTCGCGATGCTTATAAATTAATGATGGAAGAAACCACGGCGCCGATGCCACGTCGTTCAATAAAAAAGACAGAGGTTGGAATAGCGGTTTAAAGCGCAAGGAGTTTTTGAAAGAATTAGCACGAAACGGCTGTTACTTTAAGCGACCTGGTGCAAGGCACGACATATATCATAATCCTTCGAGCGGGCGAAGCGCTCCCGTTCCACGCCATTCAGAAATCGCTGAATCATTATGTAAATTGATTCGAAAGCAACTTGGAATTGAAAAAGAGAAGTAATTAAAATT
>JACQYX010000075.1 GCA_016207985.1 Ignavibacteriales bacterium
ACATCTATGACCTTTTGTCGTTCTTTATAAACATTTAAATGTTTAATTTTATCGCGTATGTCGGCTGCCTCTTCATATTTCAATTCTTGAGATGCTCGATTCATCTTTTCTTCCAGATCAGAGAGAAGTGAAGAATATTTACCTTTAATAACTTGAGTGACCTCATCGATCATCGAGTTATATCTTTCATGCGATATCATACCTTCACAAGGTCCATCGCACTTCTTGATATGGAAATCGAGACAAACTTTTATTTTTCGTTTTCGAATCGTTTCTTCGTCGATATGATAATTGCAGCTTCTAACCTTGAAAATATCACGTATCATTTTCAAGGAAGAACGCATGTTTTTTACATCTGTATAAGGACCGAAATACTTTGATCCATCACGTTTCACCTGACGCGTTACGAGCACACGGGGATATGGTTCGTTCGTGACGATTATATAGGGATAGCTTTTATCATCTTTTAAATCGATATTGTAGTGGGGTCTTAACTTTTTAATGAGGGTTGCTTCAAGTATCAATGCTTCAACTTCTGAATCGGTGATAATAAGCTCTACATCGTACACTTTTGCTGTCATAGCGGCGATGCGAGAAGACATGGTTCCACTCTTGGAAAAATACTGACGTACACGATTACGGAGATTTATTGCCTTACCGATGTAAAGAACTCTTCCATTCTTATCGATGAATTTATAAACACCGGATTTCGATGGAATGTTAGCAAGTTTTTCTTTTAATGACGATGAATATTTATCAGCCCCTGAAATCATGCAGTCAAAGTGAACCCGAATATCATGAGAAAATATTTGAAATGTCAAAACATAAGAATAATAATTATTTTCAGTCGTGGATTTGAATCTTATTTCTTCGATTTATAAAAACTAACTTGAGATCTTTCAAGTTAGCAATTAAGATACCCATCAAGACAAAACTAGCGCCGATAAAAATACGCGGCGAAAAAGTTTCTTTCAACCAGAAGGTACCTAATATAACGGCAAGCACCGGCGTAACAAATGAAACGAGTGATAGATATACTACCTCGACTCGCTTCATCAGCCAATAATAGACTACGAATGTCACGACCGTTCCAAAGGTTCCAAGATATAGAATGGAGTATATTCCTTTTGCATCGAAAATAAGTGTTGAATAATCTTCAAATATATAAGCCATTGGATACATGATGATAATACTTAGCACCATACCACCGAGACTGAGAGAAGTCGGACTGATCTGATGATTCGCACGTTTCAAAATCACTAACGATGTCCCTTGCATTACAGTACTGCCGAGAATGGCTGCCATCCCCCATGTGACGCTTTGACCGATATGAATATCAGACCAAAATATTATGACAATTCCAACGAAGCCGAGGACAATCCCGCTCGATTTATACCTATTCAATCGTTCGGTCGATAAAAATAAATGAGAACCGATAGCTACCACAAATGGATATACACCAAATAGTACTGAAGCGAGACCAGATGCGATATACTGCTCCCCCCAATAAACCAACGCAAACGGAAAACTAAAGGATAATACTGCGAGATTTAGATACATAATAATCGAATCACGATCGAGCGGGAATTGCTCATGTTTTATTCTTAATATGACGAACAGGATTATTGAAGCAATTGAAAAACGGATTGCGATCCCATAAAACGGAGAGATGCTGTCTAATCCAATTTTAATTGCAAGCCACGTTGAACCCCATATTACGGATATTATTATAAAACCTATTACAATTAAGGATCTCTCAGACTTCATATAAATCAATTTTGTTCATAATTCACCGATGTCAAAGTTAACGATTGAACGGTAAAAATCAAATAAATTTTGATCTCATAAAGAATATCCAAATCGCTTCAGCCATGCTGCATCCTCTTTCCATTTTTCTCTGACCTTCACGTGCAGTTCGAGGTATACAGGTCTATCAAGAAATTTCTCGATTTCTTTCCTTGAAAGCTCTCCAATATCTTTCAACGCTTTACCTTGCTTTCCGATAAGGATTCCTTTCTGTGACTCCCTTTCGACATAAATATCGGCTCTTATGAGATCCTTCCGATCTTTTTGTTCTTTAAAATCAATCACATCGACAGTAGTTGAATACGGTATTTCCTCTTTATATTTTTCAAATATTTTTTCTCTAATAATCTCACCTACAAAATATCGCTCGTTATATTCACTAACCACATCAAGAGGATAATAAGGGGGATGTTCGGAAAGACATCCAACTATTGTCTCTGTCAATTCTTCTATTCCTATATTCTTCAGTGCCGATACTGGGAATATTTCTTGAAAAGGATATTTATCAGAATAAAAAGCAATAATGGGTAATATATCCTGCTTATCGACCAGATCAATTTTGTTGATAAGAAGAAATGCTCGTATCTCAGATTTTTTGATCGTCGTGAAAGCAATATTATCATCACGATAATCCTTGATCTTAGGATCCATAGCATCAATCATAAAAAGAATTAGATCCGCATCTTCTATTGCAGACACAGCGGCTTTCATCATTACTTCATGAAGAAGATATCTTGGTTTTAACAAACCGGGTGTATCAAGAAAGATTATTTGATAAGACTCGGTTGATAGGATCCCCAATATTTTATGACGCGTGGTTTGTGGTTTATTAGTAACTGCCGCTATTTTTTGTCCCACTAAAGAATTCAATAAAGTGGATTTCCCGACATTAGGCTCACCGACGATCGCGACGTATCCCGAACGAAAAGTATCTGTGATATTTATTCTATCGATATTGAACATTTAAATAAGTATCATTTTATAATTTGGGATGTTTAAGATGATATTCTGTTGCATCTTGGAAGTATTTAGCAATAGCGAGTAATTTCCCCTCGTCAAATAGTCTACCGATAAATGTTATGCTCGTCGGTTTTCCATCATTAGTAAAGCCATTAGGTAAAACAACACACGGATGCCCTGTGAGGTTTGTGAGAAGTAGATTATCTCCTCCAAACGGGGGAGCAACATAGCAATCGATAGTATCCATCAGACACTGCATATCTTGAACGAGCATCCAGCGGATACGGTTTGCTTGAATATATTCAACTGCCGGAATGAACCTCGACTGACGGAAAACATTGGGCCAAGCAGCTTTGATCTGTCGGACTAACATATCATCCTTATTTGTGCGGGTTAATTCATCAAATGCCGCACTGGCTTCAGCGTTAAGTATAAATGAAAGATCGTTTACCGGATACTTAGGAAGTTGAATTGGTATAAGTTGAATTCCGATAGAGCGGAGCTCAGAAAGTGTTCGATCATAAATATTTTTATTTACTTTGAGACTGTCAAATTCGTTCTTCAGATATCCGATTTTTAAATTTGTGAGTGAAATATTCGGATCATAATTAAGTGGAATATCTTTAACAGTCGGGTCTTTTCCATCGTGACCATAAATTTCATTCAGAACAATTGCACAATCTTCCACAGTCCTGCAGATCGGTCCAATCTTATCCATAGACCAACTTAATGACATGGCACCTGTCCTGCTCACACGACCAAATGTTGGACGTAATCCAGTAGTTCCACACACGGATGAAGGTGATACAATTGATCCCCACGTTTCTGTACCGATAGAGAACGCCAC
>JACQYX010000076.1 GCA_016207985.1 Ignavibacteriales bacterium
AACGATCACCTAAGATCATCATTAACTTTCATGTATCAAGAGAGAGATGAAAAACATAAACTATAGATGATTTCGGAATCATTTTCAGCCGAAGCACTGGCACAAGCTGAGGAACGTAAAAACAACCACACACGTCGAACGGTTATGATGGGCACATCAAGCTGGGCGGTGTCGTCTTCCGATACGATCACCCTTTCCGGATCAGCCAACATTCTCCGCTATGATACTCCCAGCTTGGAGAACGATGATGATCGTGATGAGTTATGGTACCTTTTAAATTTAACAACATCTCACCAAATCAATCGGCATTTATATCTACGGTCGGCTATCGATCTTAACTTATCGCATCTCGTTTACCTTTTCTCGACTCGAAGTGCCGATAACAATTGGAATCGAATCATCCGACTTTCACCAACGATTATTTATTCTCCGTTCAGCGATCTAAGGTCTACAAATACATTTGAAGTTCTCGCAAACTATACCGTTTATGATTTTGAGTATCTCGCGCCGCAGCCACGGAGTTTTGTGTTTCGTCAGTTTGGATTCCTGGATTCAACGTCGATTAACTTAACAAATCGGATCGGTATAGAATGGTTCAGCTATCTTCGTTTGTATGAGCGTGGAGAATTTAACTGGGATTCTTTTACCGAACGCCCGGTCAATTCTTTCGAAGATAAAACCATCGTAGCAAATATCCGATATTCTTTGACAAAAAGTTTGCTTTTCTCGTTGGGGTTTCGTTATTTTAGTCAACTACGATTTGACCATATGAAAAACGAACGCAGGCTCGAGAATTTCCTACAAAGCATGGGACCAACGACGAGCATCGAAGTTGCCAACGACAGAATTTCTTTTGTAGTACGCGGATGGTATGAGAATCAGACGCAGACTAACCAGAAAACTCGTACTTTTACAACAATGGTCATGAATTTAAGTGTCCACATTTGAAAGCATAAATTAGGTGATCACCCAAAAATCCTTCAGAGATGTTATCACGTTCATGAGCGATCCTAAGCATGTTCTGGACGTAGAGATTTTTTTAGAGAAAATCAATAAGAAATTAAATCTCGGCGAAGCTCAGTTTAATAAACTGCTCGTTGCAACCACAGAAGCGGTCAATAACAGCATTATCCATGGCAATCAGAGAGATCCGGAAAAGAAGGTCACACTCACTTGTGAGCTTACAGATAGAACTTTAATCGTTGTCGTTCAAGACGAAGGCTCTGGAGTCGATCCGAACACGCTTCCTGATCCATTAGCGGCAGAGAATTTATTGCGAGAGAATGGACGCGGAGTCTTCCTGATGCGCTCGTTAATGGATGAGATTAAGTTCGAAAGATTTCAAAATGGTGCAGCGGTTATCATGATAATGAAATTGAAGTGAAAATTATCTTTATATCAACATTACACTAAACAATGAGAAAGGGTCCATTATGAAAAGAATTTTGTTTTTAGGTTTATTGTTAACCCTCATCTCCTTTACTGCTTGGGCTCAGTATTATATCCGAGGGGGTATTGGATACGGTTTGAGCTTAGGTTCACAACACATAGCAACGAGTACAAACACCGTTAGTCCGATAAGAACTTACGATGGACTTTACGGTTCTTTCGGACAGGGATTCAATTTGGGGGCAGCTTTCGGAATGTCGGTTAATTCTAACATCAAGGGTGAACTCGGTGTCTCATATCTAATTGGGAAATCTTTTGAAGAGAAGGATGTTTCTTCAGGAGGAACTACTACCACGACAAGGCAAGGGAAATTCTTCTCATTTATTCCAAGCGTTTTAATTACGACACAGTTTCACGGTGTTGAACCGTATGCACGCATCGGCGGCATAATTGCATTTCCATCATTCGAGATTGAAGAATCAGGAGAGGATAACGATAAGTCTGAATATTCCGGTAACATCGCTTTCGGATTCGGAGGTGGTCTTGGAGCTGTCATTCCCTTTCAAGGGAATTTATCTTTTTACGCTGAGTTGACATTTACAAACTTATCATGGGGTCCGGAGGAAGAGAAATATACCAACTGGCCCAGCGGTGAGACGGGAACAATAAAGCTGAAAGAAAGCTATAATGAGAATGAGCAGAATACCGATATTATGCCGAGCATTCCCTTTGGAAATGTTGGAATCAACATAGGTGTGCTTCTTAATCTCAAATAAATAAACATATAGATTTCATACAAATAAAAAAGCCTCGCTGTCGGACGATGATGCTGCCCGCGGTAACCTTTTCACCGCCAAATCGTTTTACACCCAAACGCTGTGCATTGCTGTCGCGTCCGTTTCGTGAGCTTCCGCCACCTTTTTTATGAGCCATACATTCTTCTCCTTATCCTATACTGGTAATTTCAAGTTCTGTGAATTGTTGTCGATGTCCGCGGCGCACACGGTATCCCTTGCGTTTTTTCTTCTTGAATACAATAACTTTCTCATCTTTTAAATTACTGAGAACCTTCGCTTCTACTGATGTATTTTTTATAAATGGACTTCCGATTTGGACACTTTTCTCATCAGCCATAAGTAATACACGATCGAACTTCACAGTACTTCCAATCGATGCCGCTAACTTCGGGACAAATACCCTTTCGCCCGGACTTACTTTTAATTGTTGGCCCGCTATGTTGACAACTGCAAACATGTTGATTTCACCTTGATTTTAATTGAGTTTCTGATAAACGTATGTTAATTTACGAAAAATTTGACTGAAAGTCAAAGGTTCTATTGGGGAACTGGGGTGGGATTGAAAATTTTGTTTGACTTTTATTACAAATCTCAATATGTTATGGTACACATCAAGTAATTCGACCAATAACTGCGTTCTTGAGAAATGTAGCTACTACGTTTCGTATTAGATTTATTGTTGACGTCAAACCATGAAAAAGAAAACTGTTCTAATTGTAGAAGATAGCCCGGGTTTCTCTGAGCTGATGAAATATGTTGTGGAAGATGAAGGCTTCAAAGGCATTGTCTTTCCGCTCGAAGAAAATTTTTTACACTGGGTCGATAAGGAAAAACCATCTGCCATCATTATGGACTTGGCTCTCAATCGATTGAGCGGATTCGATCTGATTCGCGAAATCAAGGCTCAACCCAAACACAAACATATACCAATCGTGGTTATTACAGGACGTGATCTTGATGTTAAAGACATTACCGAGCTGAAAATGCACGACATTCCATACATAAGGAAGGGACGCGTGGATATGCATGAAATCCATCAGGCAATCAGGAATCTTGTCGCAAAATCCGAAAAGTAAGATTTTCTAACCAATTTACTTGTTTATTTTAGATTTTATTTCAACAATTTAAAACAATCTAAAATTACCTCTTGATATTCAACATTGACTGGAGTATATTTATTGTATAATAAGGATCAATGCGAGCGTAGTCATGGTATTAACAATAGAAGAAAAAACGCAAGGGATACCGTGTG
>JACQYX010000077.1 GCA_016207985.1 Ignavibacteriales bacterium
GATTGGTGAGAAAATCGGTAGCGATCTCGTAACGGTAACGGATGATGGACTAATCCCCGGCGCCGCTGGTACAAAACCGTTCGATGGCGAAGGTGTTCCCACACGTAAAACAGTTGTGATCGAAAACGGTATACTGAAAAATTATCTGATGGATACTTATGCAAGTAAGAAGCTGAATATGAAATCTACGGGTAACAGCTCGGGTGCGAATAATTTCTATCTCTCACCGGGCAAATCGACTCCTGAGGAAATCGTCAAATCGGTTGATAAAGGATTGTTCCTTACCGGCACAATCGGTTTTGGTTTAGTGCCGACAACCGGTGATATTTCCCGCGGTGCTTACGGTTTGTGGATCGAGAAAGGCGAATTAGCTTATCCGGTAGCAGAGATTACATTCTCAGGAAATCTTGGTCAGCTTCTCAAAGGCATCGAGATGGTTGGTAATGATGTGAAGTTTAAAGACTCGATTACCGGACCGACGATCAAGGTAGCAGAGATGACAGTAGGTGGGAAGTAACGACCCTCACCCCCGCCCGCCTACGGCATTCGGGCGGGCTATACTCCCTCTCCTACACTTGTCCTGAGCGAAGACGAAGGAGCGGGAGAGGGATGTAAAGCAATAATATGTCTGCATATCCACATTATATTATCGATGTTGCACGGCAATTGCGTAAGAGATCAACCATATCGGAAAAGATTTTGTGGGAGCGTTTACGCCGACATCAACTTGATGGATTGAAGTTTAAACGCCAGAATCATATCGGAAGATACATAGTCGATTTCTTTTGCAGTGAATTGAATCTTATTATTGAATTGGAAGGCGGTATTCACGAAAAAGAAATTCAAAAGGAATATGATGTGGTAAGGTTTGAAGAATTGGAATCACGTGGATTCAAGATATTGAGAATAAAGAATGATGAAGTTATTGATGATATTGAAAATGTATTGAAGAAGATTTTAAAGTATAAAATGTGACCCTCACCCTATAATCCCTCTCCCGCGCGCGGTAGAGGGATGGTGACGACAAAGTCGGAGACAAGGAGAGGGTAGACTCATTCATTCAAAATAAACATATACATATATTATGTTACACACTCAAACACAACAAAGTCTCAGCCCCATCGCTGAAACATATGTAAACCTCGTACTCTCCGTAGGTCAACACGACGGGAGCTATGTGGATGCATATTACGGTCCACCCCAGTTATTAGAACAGGTGAAGGCGGAGAAGAAATCACTCGTTAACATCAAATCAACGGCAGAGCAAACGCTTAAAGAATTACAGTCGCTTGATGTGAAGGGAGCGGAAGAAATCAGCTCACTTCGCCATCAGTATCTATCGAAACAATTGCAATCGCTTGTTGCTCGAGTTGAAATGTTACAAGGCAAGATATTCTCGTTTGACGAAGAAGCCAAAGCATTGTATGATGCTGCACCGCCAACATTTCCTGAAAGTCATTTTCAGAAAATTATTTCAGAAATGGACGGAATACTTCCGGGGAAAGGTTCGGTGAGTGAACGGTATGAGGAGTTCAAAAAGGAATTTATTATTCCTAAAGATAAATTGGATTCAATATTTCAGGCGGCGATTGTTGAATGCCGTAAGCGGACGAAGGAATATATTGATCTTCCGGAAAACGAGAGCTTCACGATCGAGTACGTCAACGATAAACCATGGAGCGGGTACAATTGGTACAAAGGCAACGGTTTCAGTTTGATCCAGATGAATACCGATCTGCCGATTTACATCGATCGTGCCGTTGATCTTGCCGCACACGAGGGTTATCCCGGACATCATGTGTATAATTCGCTTCTTGATACAGTCCTTTACCGAAAATATGGCTTCATAGAGGCATATGTGTATGCACTCTTCAGTCCGCAGTCGTTGATTGCAGAAGGAACGGCGAACTTTGGAATTGAAGTAGTGTTCCCGGGAAACGAAAGGATTGAATTCGAGAAGAAAGTGCTTTTCCCACTTGCGGGGATGGATGTAAAGAAAGTCGAGACATATTACAAAATACACGAGCTATTTTTGAAACTTGCCTATGCCGGCAACGAAGCTGCTCGCTGTTACCTTAACGGCACGATGACTCGTGACGAAGCGGCTGCATGGCTTGTGAAGTATGCGCTCATGTCACCCGACCGGGCACAACAACGCACACGCTTCTTTGATACTTACCGAAGTTATGTGATTAATTACAATCTTGGACAGGATTTGGTGAAGCAATATATCGAGAAACGAGGAGGGACAGCCGACAAACCGCAAAAAAGATGGGAAGAGTTTAAGAGGTTGATTTCGTCACCGAGGTTGCCGTCGGGATTAACTTAATATTGTAAGATAGATCTTTTTGGAAGAATAATGTTATGAGTGCGTTTGCAGTTAAAATTTCAGAAGCGTTGGCATCTGATGTATGGTTTGATGCTGATTTATTGCATATACGATTGCTTACAATTCAATATTAAACAATTCGTTAAATATCTGGAACAAAAGTATAATAGAAATTGCTCAAATCATTCATGAGTGTCAACGTTGTGTTGGAATAAGCAAAACGTTTTGATTTAGTGATCCTAAAAACAAACAATCCATCCTGATAGGCGACTGGTGGATCATTTGGTGATGAGTAAGCTACTCCAGTATAGTATAATTTAATCGATTGGTTCTCGCCAATTCCATAGACTCCTTCCACGCAATTACTTTTAAATGTGTCGTTTCGTGGTGCGAAATACCAATTGAATCGAAATTCTCTATTTTGGGTAATTGTTAATTTTGGTAGTAGATCATATAAATTTAAAAAATTGAATGCAGTATCATTTGAATACCCAAGTTTCCATTTTTTTAAAGTAAATGGATATTCTCGAACTGACTTTGTCCACCGACTCGAAAATGTGATGGTCGTGTCGTTACTTTGCAGGTTGATTACGGTATCGAGAATGTTAAATCCCCATCGCCGACGAAGTTGACATATCTCGAACTTAGGTTTTATTGTTGTGCATGACATTTGCGTTTGAAATATCCTGTTTATTTCAAATATTTGGTCCCTAACTGTGTAATCCCCTCCAAAACTATTACATCCAT
>JACQYX010000078.1 GCA_016207985.1 Ignavibacteriales bacterium
GGAGTAATGGGTTCTCAAATCGTTAATGCTCGGGTAGAATAAGAAGATGCTCGTCGTATTGCTGATGAAACTGGCATTTCTCTCAAAGATGTCATGAAAAAGGCCGACGATGCATTTAAAGATTATTTAACCCGCCAGGAAAAATACCAGAAATAATTTTAAAATTACTCAAGATGATAAATGACCTTAATGCTGTTTAATGTAGGAATGATCGTTAACTTAAAGATGTTAAGCGATTTTTTATTTTTGCGATTTTCATCAAGGGAAAGAATATAAAAACTCGTTCCGATTCCAAGTGCCGCACACACCACAACGTCGGAGAGCCAATGTTGATTGTTGTATACTTGCGCAAAAGCATCTAAGGAAGCAAGACCATAGAAACCTATTCGAGCCCAAATGTTATCTATTCTTTCAGCAAGTATGGTCGAGATTGAAAACGCAACAGTTGTATGACCAGAAGGGAATGCCTGCGACCTGAACCTCCACTGAAAACCCTTGAATTCCCATGGATTGTTTGTAACGAAGGGTCGACTTCTTCCTGCAATTGCACGTGATACAATAATAACAGTACCGGCAAAAGAAAGACTTTCAAAAAGTAACCTTCCCGTGATGCGAACATCATCGTTTTTTAGAAACAATCCAGTTGCATAAGTACCGATAGAGAGAATATCGGCGCATTCTATCTGACCATACCTGATTGGAACTTCAAGGTAATCACCAGCAAGACTTCGTTTTGTATCTTTATCGACAAGTTGTTTTATATCATCATCGAATGTAATTAGAAGCGTATTCAATCCGATTAGTCCCACAGTATAGATCCAATCGGTCTTAGAAAGACGAAATGGAATTGAATAATATGAGCCAGCATCAGAGAGTCCAACTTTAACATCGTCGAGAAAAATGTTGAAGATGGAAGGAAATTGCGATGAATCTCTTGTATTGGTTTGAGCAGGTACACTCGAGTTAAGAAGTAATGCTGTGAAACAAATCGAGAAAGATTTAATCAGAGGGCAATAAAAATGTGAATTCATTATTTGGTACGAATTATTTTCTCTAGGTGTTTTAGCGCTGAACCAATGGTCATCTTTTTCGAATCACCCATAATGCCCCCTCGATCTCATTTTCTAAAACATCACACTCTTCAGCTTGAAGTCGAATGTAATCGTCGATATCTTTTTTTAACTCATGGTGTTTTGATATGAGTTCTTCACCTCGTCTTTTAATTAAATCAAGATATTCTCGATTTATATTTTTACTTACTGTTGAAGTGTCGATCTGATTTATTAACCGGTCTCCGAAAAAGGTTAACTCCCGAATTGTATTATCATAGTTTTTGTAATGTTCATAACCTTTTCTATCGAGCTGATTATGTTTCTTAAGATAACCATCATCAATTATTATAAAACCGCCTGTGTGTACCTGAGTTTGCAGCTTAGCGATAGTATTCTTAAACGAGCCAAAGATCCCACCCAATGCGGCAAGTATAACTAAATCATAATCGTGATCGTTCGATACATATTCATGTAAATCTTGATTAATAAATTGGCATAAATGTGTAACGTTATATTCCACTGCTTTTTTCTCGGCTTCTTCGAGAAAGGGAGTCATTGCATCGATTCCGACTGCTTGAAATCCATATCTCGCTGCAAGCTGGACAGAAACCGCTCCCTTGCCGCAGCCAAGATCAAGTATTTTTGTTAGAGGATATAAACTGTTAAGTGAACTAACAATTTCAATTATTTGATCGATAGAACTACCTAAAACCCAAAGGTCCTGCAAAAGAAATGGTATGTGAGGAAGCAGCCTCTTGTTTACTTCCAGCGAATCAGCTATTGATTTCTCACTTTTTGTTGACATTATTTAGTAATCTTTTTCTAACAGCCTCACTTGTTAATTCTCTCAAGGCATCGCTCGCAATCCATCTTGCTGATGGTGAATCGATTTCCTTAATCTCTGTTGCAGCTTGAATTGCATATTTGTTAAGTTCAAGATTCCGTTTCCCGATTTGCCGCAGTGCCCAGTTGACCGCCTTCTTTACGCCGCTACGTTCGTCAATCGATTCGCGTTTAATGATAGGAAGAATCTGAAGGAATTTATTATCATTGGCTTGTTTATCGTGAACTGCCAAGGTGGCAAAGAGAGTGAAACCGGCACGTTTTACAAATTCTTCTTTTCGTTTACTCCACTCTTTGGCTTTCTTCCACGCAAATGGAGTTTTCCGAAAAAGATGAATACATACGCCATCGCAGATTGCCCAGTTATCGAAATCGTTTACCCATCGGTTCATTTGAACTTCTGTTGTAAACTTCGGGTCATCGATGAACGCCGCCAGAATTCGAGCATCATAAATTTCTGTTGCCCATAATTTTAATGCTAACTCATGGTTATGTCCGACCTCTTTTGCGATTGCACGAAGAGCAGGCGCCGATACCCCCAAAGCTTTCTTTGCAACAATCCCATAGCGCGCCATACCTGCAACATTTTTTGGATTGCCAAGAGATTCAAGTCGGATTAGAATATCTTTTATGGTCATAAAATCAATCTGATTCTTTGGATCGGTTATTCGCCGGCTGGGAGTGAGTTCCACTCACGACCTACTGAGCATGATCAGTCAGCTTCGGGAGTAGAACTCCCTCAGAGCAGTGTAGATATCGTAAGTCGATGATACTCATCGACCTGCATTGATTATTCCCCGTATCGCTTCTTATAGAAATCGAGGATTTCTTTTTTCTGCTCGTCGGTTAAGCCCTTCTTCCATTTATGAAATTCTGAATCCATAACTTCTTTAGTCGAACCTTTTTGGATCTCTTCAGCATCTGGTATGAACTTATTATAAAAATGTTTTGCAACTTCATAGAAGCCGTGCCATTGCGTGAAATCTGGTCCCATCATAGAGGCGCCCATCCGCGCGCGTCTTCCTTCGTGATGCCATAATTCATAATAAATCCACTCAAGCTCTTCATCGAATGGAGTTTTTGTCAGCTTGCCGTCAGCATACAACTTATCCATGATTGCCTTAGCTGGTTTACCAAACTTCTCGTTGTAAAGTACTACCGCTTCATCATATTGAGTGAAGAAATTTTCCGTGTGTTCTTTTGCATGGCACTGGTTGCAAACATCTTTCATCCTGCCTCGTCGCTCGTTGGCATTTTCTAATTTGATAGAAATGGGTGGACGAAGTGTCCAGCTAATTCTTCTGCCAACATCGTGATTGACTTTTTGTGTCGGTGTTGCACTCATGTGGCACGTTACACAGGTTGGCGATGCGGTATAATCTTTCCCAACAATCCACTCATCTTTTTCAAGATTCATAATGCCTGTACTGCGGACTGCTGCGAATTTAATTCCGTGTTTTGATTCATTGTAAATCTCCATCTGTGGGTGATCAGGACCCATGTGACACTTCCCACAAGCTTCAGGTTGACGTGCTTGAGCGACCGAAAAGCTGTGCCGTGAATGACATGCAGTGCACGAACCCTTACTGCCATCGGGGTTAACTCTACCGATGCCTGTATTGGGCCAAGTTCTTGCATCTAACTTTCCGTTTTTATCAACTTGGACGATGCTTCCGTGGCATTGACGGCATCCGGAGTTAGCCGCAGCCGCACCCTCAACAATCTCACCGAGTATATTATCAAGCGAACCAATGAACTGCGCCCCCTTTGCGTGATGACTGTTGTTGGATTCTGTTACTTCCTGCTCGTGGCACTGTGCACAATCATTTGGAGAGACGATTGTTGCGATGCGTTTGCCGTTGTGATTGAACCCATCGACATCATTTGACCCTGCTTTGTGGCAGTCGTAGCATCCTACACCGCTCTGAAAATGTTTGCTTTCCTTCCACATCTGCACAATGCTCGCACCCATTCCTTGAAGTGAATGGCAGGTCATACATGTTTTGCTTTCATCCTGTGCCATCAGCGGGGAGTCCGACGAGGTAATTAGTATCGCTGTTAGTATAATTATGATATACTTAAATGTTTTCATATGAACCCCCATAAATAATTAATTTGGAGTTTCAGTTTTCGGAACTTTAATTATCGCTGCAATACCAAGCCCGGCGAGTATCCACCCTATAATCGTATCGAGAGTCCATGCAGTAGTATAATCGAGTGGATAGTTCATCCAGTTCCAGTTTACGATGTGTGATAGCAATGCCAAGAAAATACCGAGCATTCCACAATATACCACGCGGCTCATATAGGTTGATGCTGCCGCTGTACTGCGAGATAGAAACCAACCGGTGAAAAAGGCAGCAATTAAATCGATGATGAGACCGATAATCATCTGGCTCGGCGGCATCGGATCGCTCCCTTGAGGGTCATAGATGATCATTCCGACCGGACCTTGTTGATATTTCTGATTAAATTCATCTACTGCCATTTGATCGTGTGTCGAAGGTATTCCTGGAAAGACATAAACACCCTTCTTATCAATGTTAATGTTCATCGCTGTAACAACGGCTTCTTCGTTGTTGATGTTTTGGAATGTATCGGTGTGGATTGGAACAAGTGTCCACGCTAACCAGCCCCATGCATAGAGGATAATTCCACCAATGATTGAACCGAGCAACAATTTCTTCATGAGTAAATCTCCTAATTATGTAATTAATAGTTTCGGATAATGTAAGAAAGATTCTTCAGAAGATAAAGAGAAGGAGATATCCGGAACTATTTCGGCGAATGTATGCGTTATATATATCGAGTCTAAATATTTTAAATTTAAAGTAATTTATTTGGAAAAAGTTCAAAAATACGGAAAAGAAGCAGATTTAGCCTTAAACCTTTGGGTGAAGCTTGCAAGGGCTTCCGCCACATTTGGGAAATTGTCGGCTGTTAACATCAAAACTTTTGGACTCACAGAACCGCAATTCGCTGTCCTTGAATGCCTTGGACACAAAGGACCTCTAAAGTTAAGTGTTCTCTCTAAAAAGATGCTCATGAGCGGCGGTAATACCACCTGTGTTGTTGATAATCTTGAAAAGCAGAATCTCGTGGAACGTACTCAAAGCAAAGAAGATCGCCGCGCGATTATTGTTCAGCTTACACCCGAAAGCAAAAAATTATTCGATGAGATTTTTATCAAACATGCTGAGTTCATAACGAAGATTGCTGGAGTACTTACCGAAAAGGAACAAGGAACACTTGCGCGTTTGTTGAAAAAGCTTGGTCTTTCTTTGAAAGACCTTAGATCAAATTAAAAGAAAGAAATTTTTAGAAGAAAATAAATAATTATAAATGATTCACATATATAAAGGAAAAGAAAATGAAGAGACTATTATCAATAATATATGCTTCGCTAATGGTGGTGATAACAGTGAATGCCCAAACTACATGGAAGCTCGATCAAGCACATTCCACGGTTTCATTTAACATAAGCCACATGGTTATATCAGAGGTATCGGGGAGATTTACAGATTTTGATGTTACCCTTGTAAATAAAAAGGATGACTTCAAAGACGGTAAATTAAACACAACCATCAAAGTGAAAAGCATCAATACAGATAACGAAGGTAGAGACAAACATCTTCGTTCAGCAGATTTCTTTGATGCAGAAAAATATCCAGAAATGACATTCGTGAGTAAATCGTTTGAGAAAACAGGAAAGAATACATATAAAATCGTTGGTGATCTAACAATACACGGAATAGCAAAACCAATTACACTTGAGACAAAGTATAATGGTACCATGACAGATCCATGGGGAAATATAAGAACAGGATTTAAAGCAACAACAACTGTAAATAGGAAAGAATTCGGTATCGTTTATAATCAAACTTTAGAAACCGGTGGATTACTCCTTGGTGAAGACGTTGATGTGACAATTAACGTTGAGCTGACAAAAGAGAAAAAATAGTTATATTTGAATAATGGCAACCAAGAAAGAAATAATCGATTCTTTTGAATCGGCATACGAGGGTTTGTCGGGCTGGGAGATTGGTCGCCCGCAGCGTGAAATAATTGACTTAGAATTAGCCGATAGTATTCACGGTCGGGTATTGGATGTTGGTTGTGGTACAGGTGAAAATACGCTGTACTTAGTAAAGCAAGGATACGAAGTAATCGGAGTAGATATTGCCGTCGCAGCGATTGATAGAGCAAGAAAGAAAGCTCTTAATCGGGGAATCAATGCATTGTTTCTTGTTCACGATGCACTCAATCTTCAACAGCTCGGGTTGAAGTTTGACACAGTCATCGACTCGGGACTCTTTCACGTTTTTTCAGATAGTGCACGGCTGAAATATGTTGTAAGTATAGCTTCAGTTCTGCGTTCAGGAGAAACTTTATTTATGATGTGTTTTAGCGAGCATGAACCAGAGGGCTGGGGACCGCGAAGGATAACGCAAAAAGAAATTCTGGAAACGTTTGGTGAACATTTTCAAATTGTCAATATAAGAAGAGCAAAATTTGAGACAAATCGTTCACCAAACGGTGTATACGCATGGTTAACTATTATGACGAAACGGTAGAATTTACTTATTTTCCGCAATCTTTAAATAAAGATTGAAAAATCTTCGTTCGTTTCTAATAAAAATCTTCTTATATTCCATTATAGAAGGTTCAATAAATCCCCGTTAGGAATGAATTCAATTTTCAGACGACGGAGTATTCGGCAGTACACCGATCAACAAGTATCAGATGAATTAATAAAGCAACTTTTAGAGGCAGCAATGAGTGCGCCGTCGGCGGGCAACGAACGTCCATGGCATTTCATTTTAGTAAGAGACAAAAGTACTTTGAACAAACTGTCTCAAACCCATCGAAATGCTTCTATGATTAAAAATGCTTCGTTGGCAATAATCGTTTGTGCTGATTTAAATCTTGAGATCAAAAAGGATATGTGGATTCAGGATTGTTCGGCGGCGACAGAAAATATATTAATAGAAGTTGAAGAGCTCGGTCTTGGTGCTGTTTGGGTAGGTATTTATCCCCGGGAAGAGAGAGTTAATTATATTAAAAGCATTTTTAATTTA
>JACQYX010000079.1 GCA_016207985.1 Ignavibacteriales bacterium
ATGAGTAAATTTATGTTCTGCAATTTGATTTTTATTTTTTGCTTAGCCACATTTAGTAATCAAAAGAGTATTGTTACAATATCAAAAAGTTTGGAGTGAAGTGCAAGAATGAAACAATTAGAAACACTTTTCAAAAAGAAGAAGAAAATGATCGTCGGTCTGATGTCGGGGACGTCGATAGATGGTATCGATGCTGTAGTGGTAGAAGTACAACACAGCGGGATAGCGACATCCATTCGGCAAATTGCATTCGAGACATATAAATATCCAAAATACTTCAAAGATTTTCTTTTAAAAAATTCTGATGCGAAAACTGCCCGCCTAAACGATCTTGCATGATTAGACATATTGGTTGCGGTTCTCTTTTCTGAAGCTGTAAAAAAGATTACTCGGAAAGCAGGTTTATCTCTAAAAGAAGTCGATCTGATCGGCTCACATGGCCAGACCATCCAGCATCTTCCCATCAAACAAAAAATGTTTGGAAAAACGGTTCATGCTACGATGCAGATTGGGAATCCATCCGTAATTGCTAAACTAACAGGTATTGTCACAGTTGGGGATTTCCGTGTCGGTGATATCGCCGTTGGCGGTACTGGTGCCCCACTTATTCCTCTATTTGATTTTCTGATGTTTCGCTCAAGTAAATTTAACCGTGCTTTATTAAATATCGGAGGGATTGCAAACATAACTATTCTTCCAAAGAAGTGTACCATCAGCGATGTCTTTGCATTTGATACAGGTCCCGGTAATATGATCGTGGATGGTTTGATGCAACATTTTTACAATAAATCATTTGATAAAAATGGCAGCATCGCTTTAAAAGGAAAAATTCTTCCCCTCCTTGAAAATCATCTGGTACAACATCTATATTTCAAAACCAAGCCACCGAAGTCGACTGGGAGGGAATCATTCGGGAATGAATTTATCCGAGCCATACTAAGAAAATCTCGGAGAGAAAAGAAAGAGGATGTTATCACAACCGCTACCGAACTTACAGCATTGAGTATTTATTTAAGCTATTTAAAATTCGTTCGTCCAACGATAAAACTTGACGAACTTCTTGTCAGTGGAGGTGGTGTGCATAACAGATACATCATGCAAGCATTGCGAAGATATTTCGATAGAGTCAACATCCGAGCATTCGATGAGCTGAACTTTTCATCGGATGCAAAGGAAGCTATTTGCTTCGCAGTACTGGCAAATGAAACAATATCTGGAAATCCGGGGAACGTACCGGGAGCAACCGGTGCAAAAAAACAAACAATCCTTGGAACGATTTGCTTACCGTGAAGAGGATCCTGTTAATAATCCCTTGAAAATAAGAAGTACAGAAAAATCCCGCTACCAAGAAGCTGTATAATTCGATAAATATTATTATGATTCTCTTTGAGATAATTCCAGAGCATTGCAGAGACGAGCATAAGAATAAACAGTCCTACAAACACACCTGTTGTCTGGATTAAGGTTAGATTATTTCCCAATACTAACTGAAGATTTTCACTCGCATTGAATGCTGAACCATAGAGAATCAAAAGATGTAAGACATAAACGAACAGCGATTCAATCCCCAGCAACCTCCAGATTTTCTTCGGTTTAGGGAAACGTTGGGCGAGATACCAGAATCCGGATATAATCACCATCAGTGAACCGATTCTGACAAGAAAATAATTTGGGCTGGTAAACCAATAGTTATATGTCGGATATACATGAATCGGTAAAGTATCAAAGAGATAGCCGAAGATGATGAACACCATCCCAAAGATAGTAAGCCAGTAAATAAATTTCTTTTCACGATTACATTGGGCTGCAACTAGAAACTCCCACGATACGATGACGCCGGCATATAAAAATCCCACATAAGGAAAAATTGGAAATGGCGAGCCATGCAATCCATTAAACATTTGTGCAAGAGCTGGAGGTACGAATCTCAGAAAATCGATATCCCATATAATCGGTGTGGTAAAACAGATGATGATTATTGATGCTATGACTAAGCTATAAAATCGTGCCTCATGTTTAAAGAAAAAAATCAAACCGTGCAGTGAGAGAAGACCTATACCGATACAATGAAGAACATCGAACTGGAAAAGTTGGAGATATTCATATAGATTTCCTTCCATTAAAATCTTTCGAAAGGAAAAATATGGAAGATGAAGCATTAACCCTAAAAGTATCACCAACAGAAGACGACGGACCCTCTTGGCGAGCGGTGGATCCCAGTGATGGTACTCAACCCATCGCTTACGCGTCGAGATGACGAATGTGAGTCCGGCACCGAATAGAAAAGCAGGAGCACTTAGACCGTGGAAGAATTCATGAATTTGAAACAGCGGCAATCGTTGTACGTTCGAATCGAGTAATGCTCTGAATACATGTCCTTCTAACATCAATAAAGCGGTATAAATCTATAAAAACATACCGCTGCTTGGGTTCGGAGCTGCTCTCTTGCAAAAGCGTTGGGATACCTTCCATTGAACTCCAATTTAAACAGCAAGCAGACAATTGATTGCTGTCGTATTCACAATATCATCCACACTGCATCCTCTCGACAAATCGAATGCTGGTTTATTTAATCCTTGGACAATCGGTCCAATTGCTTCTGCACCGCCAAGTCGCTGCGCCATTTTATAACCAATGTTGCCTGCATTAAGATCCGGGAAAATTAGCACATTTGCGTTACCCTCGATCGGACTACCAGGGGCTTTAGATTTTGCAACTTTCGGTACGATAGCAGCATCTAACTGTATCTCACCATCTACTATGAGCATTTGAGCTTTTTTTCTCACGAGATCAGTCGCTTGTTGAACTTTCTCAACCAAGGGATGGCTGGCACTCCCTTTCGTTGAGAACGAAAGCATAGCGACTCGCGGTTCTTCGCCGGTTAGTTTCTTATGATTCTCTGCGGTAACGGCCGCAATGTCTGCAAGCTGCTCAAATGTCGGATCGGGGACTACAGCACAATCGGCGAATGAAAAGATTTGATGAGGAAATATCATCACAAAGAAACTCGAAACGATGTTGATGCCCGGTTTCAATCCAATAATCTGAATACCTGCTCGCAACACATCTCCTGTCGTCGATAATGAACCCGCGACACTTCCGTTAGCCATACCTTCTCGTACCATCATCGCACCGAAGAACATCGGGTGTTTCATTGATTCTTGTGCTTCGGTTATTGTAATGCCTTTATGCTTCCGGATATTGAAGAAAATATGAGAGAAATCGCTGAGCTTCTCCGATTTTATAGGATCGATTATGCGGATTCCATTAATGTTGATTTGCTGTGATGACGCTTTCGAACGAATTTGATTTTCATTACCGATGAGAATTGGATTTGCAATTCCCTCATCCACTAAAATGCGAGATGCTTTTAGCATACGCTCGTCGGTTGCGTCTGGAAACACGACTGTTTTCTTAAATTTTTTTGCTTGTTCTTTTACTGAAGTTAATAATTGTGTGGGTATCATAGTTATAAAAAATGTTTTTAAATAATAAGCGATAATAAGTTCGGAGTTTTTAATTGAAAAAGCAAAAAGGCATCCTACAGCTTGAAAAATTTTTTCATGTAAAAAATATAAAATACAAATCTTGACGAATACAGAGCTTCTCTTTCCCTCTACCCAAGACCTTCTCCTTCAACAAATAAAATCTCACGATTGCGAATATCGACTGCCGTTTTGTCACGCATTATTAATTCTAATTAATCTATCCTAATTCCCTTGATTGTCTGTCAGTTTTTCAGTATCTTGATATCCAGAAATATGAAAATATCAGGAAATATTGAACAAAATAACAAAAAAGTATATCTAGAAACTTACGGCTGTCAGATGAATATGGCAGACTCAGAGATCGTTCTCGGCCTGTTAGAAGAAAACGGATTCAGTCTTACCGAAAATATGACCGAAGCCGATCTTATTTTGATAAACACCTGCAGTGTACGCGAACATGCGGAACAGCGAACTTATGGCAGACTTGGGGAATTCAAAACCATAAAAAAAGAAAAACCGGAGGTTATCGTTGGCGTGCTTGGTTGTATGGCGGAACGACTCCGTGAAAAGTTAACGACTGAGAAAGCTAAGGGTGTTGGACACGGCATCAACATGATTGTTGGACCTGATGAGTATCGAAAATTACCGGGTCTTATAACAAAAGCTTGGCATGGAGAAAGAGGCATTGCAATTCAGCTATCACGTGTCGAAACTTATGATGATGTTACCCCATTACGAACCGATGGTATCAGCGCATGGACTTCCGTAATGCGGGGCTGCGATAAATTTTGCTCATTCTGCGTTGTACCATTCACACGTGGAAGAGAACGCAGTCGAGATCGAACGATGAGAATTCGATTTGTTACGTCACATCCTAAAGATATGTCGGATAAGCTCATCGAAACGATTGCGAAACACAAGAATATATGCAAGTATATTCACTTACCGATTCAGTCGGGTTCCGATCGTATCCTCAAATTAATGAACCGCAATTACGATAGCAGACATTATCTTCAGCTTATTGAAAAAATAAGATCGCTGATACCAGATGCGAGTATTTCAACCGATATTATCTCCGGATTTCCAACCGAAACCGAAGACGACCATAAACGAACATTAGAGGTTATGGAAAAAGTTCAATTTGATGGATCGTTCATGTTCAAATATTCACCAAGAGAAAACACGCAAGCATTTAAGATGACTGATGATGTTCCTGAAGAGATAAAATCTCGGAGAATTAACGCGATCATCTCGCTTCAGAAAAAAATTTCACTCGTGATGAATAGTAATCTTATAGGAAAAAAGTTAGAAGTTCTCGTTGAGGGAGAAAGCAAAAAATCATCTTCCGAATGGCAGGGACGCACGGATGGAAATAAAATAGTCATTTTCCCAAAGGGTGATTTTTTAGAAGGTGACTATATTGAAGTAGAAATTAACAGAGTTAATTCTGCAACATTATTTGGAATAGTACGACCACAAAATATTATGGAGGGTGTTTTATGAAAAATAATAATAATTATTTTTTCTTGATCTCAATCATTCTATCCCTGTGCCTTTCTCAATGCACATTATTAATTGCTCAAACTGCAGACGAAGAAGTTCGGGCTGCTATCGAGAGGATTGATAAAGGTCAGGCGGACCAAATTAAAAAACAACTCCCTGAACTTGTTTCGAAATATCAAAACACGGCAGGCATTATGTATCTGCAAGGGAGACTATCATCCGATGGCATTGAGGCAGTGAAATTCTATCAGGGTGTTGTCGATAATTTCCCGAAGAGTGAATGGGCAGATGATGCGCTGTATCGCATCTATCAATATTATTATTCGCTCGGATTGTATCGAACCGCCGACTTAAAAATACAACAGCTTAGGAAAGAATACCCACATTCCGAATACCTGACCGGAAAACCTGAAACAAAACAAAATGAAGGAGAAGAAAAGCCGGTCAAACTTCCACAAAAAGAGATCGTTACGACAGACAGCCAGGAAATCCAAAAACCAAGTAAGGTGGATGACCAAACCTCTACATCAACTTCGCTTGAGCCATATACAGTCCAAGTCGGTGCTTTTTCTGGAATCGCAGGCGCTGAAAAACAGAAAAAACTCTTTGACGATTTAGGATATAAGGTCGAAATAACGAATAAGATCAGAAACGGTCGAAGTATGTACCTTGTGTGGATTGGAAGTTTTAAAACACTCGAGGATGCACGTGCGATGGTTAAAGAGATAAAAAAGAAATACAAGATCGATTCATTGATCATAGAGAGATATTGATTCATGGAGTCACTACAGCAACAGTACGGCATTATCGGCGATAGCATCGAAATTAAGGAAATACTTAATGTAGTACGTCAGGTTGCCCCGACCGATATCACCGTATTGATAACAGGTGAAAGCGGAACCGGGAAGGAGGTAATTGCAAAAACCATTCATCGACTTAGCCGTCGTGCTTCGAAACCTATTATCTCTGTGAATGCGGGTGCAATTCCAGAAGGAATCATAGAGAGCGAGTTGTTCGGTCACGAAAAGGGCGCATTCACAGGCGCCGGAGAAACACGTAAAGGATACTTTGAGCTTGCAGACGGCGGAACGATTTTCCTTGATGAGATAGGTGAGCTGCCAACCGGTACACAAGTTAAATTCCTCCGCGTACTTGAAAGCGGCGAATACATGCGGGTCGGTTCAGCAACACCCAGAAAAGCTGATGTTCGGATCATCGCCGCAACGAATAAGGATTTAGAAACAGAAGTACGACACGGAATTTGCGAAAAGAATAATATCACTTTTGGGGGATTCACTGAAGAAGCGAAAGAATTGATTAAAAACTATTATTGGCCCGGTAACGTCCGCGAATTAAAAAACATTGTAGAAAGCATGCTCGTGATTGAACGTGGAAAAAGAATCGACGCAGATGATGTTAGAAAATATCTAAAATATAGACGAGAGGACAATCGGAATCTACCGGTCTATACTCATAAAAGCCTGGAAGAAGCAGAGCGTGAGTTAATCCTCCGCGCTTTACTTGAAATGAAAAACGACATCATGGAGATAAAAGATTATCTTCGACACGGAAACGGCTCAAAAGTTGACTCGCATTATGTTGAAGCATCATTCGACACCTCAAATCCAGATGACGGACCACCCATCGAGCCGGTGAGTGAGATCGAACGGCGTGCAATCATTGGCGCACTCGATAGATTCAAAGGCAATCGCCGCCTCGCATCACGAGCACTTAATATCAGCGAGCGAACATTATATAGAAAAATTAAAGAATATAAACTCGAAAAATGAGAAATAAAATCCTCATACTTTTTTCCTTTATCGGAATTATCAACCTGATGGGATGCTATTCTTTTACCGGGGCATCAGTGCCAACACACCTGAATACCATAGCAATTCCATTGTTCGACGATCAGAGTGGATCGGGCGAGCCGGCATTAAGAGAAAAAATCACCAATGAACTGATCGAAAAATTTAGACAGGATAACAGTCTCGAGGTCGCAGATAAAACTACTGCCGATTCGATGATTGAAGGCACAATCATCACCATGACCGATCAACCTCAGGTAGTTGCAAAAGGTGAAACGGTTTCTAAAAGGCGCATTACAATCTCGGTGAAAATCGTCTATCAGGATATGAAATTAAAGAAGAAGGTATACGAAAAAAATTTTAACGGTTGGAGCGATTTTGAATCGGGTGGTAGCGCTGCCGAAAGAGAACTCGCAATTGAAACCGCAATCGACAAATTATCGGAAGATATCCTCCTCGAAACAGTATCGGGGTGGTAAGAATTGAAAAGTTTTTTATTTACACAATATTGATATTATAAAGGTTAAAAAATCCCATGCAAGATTTCATCATAACTGCATACTTTATCTCTCTCACAACCCTTTTTCTGTTCGGATCAAGTGGTTTTGTAATGATCTATTACTATTTTCAACACAGGAATAAAAAACATGAGCCTGTTGAAAAGATAAAAGAACTTCCAGTTATAACGATCCAATTACCACTCTATAATGAATATTACGTAGTCGAGCGACTCCTCGATTCTGTTTGTAAAATCGATTACCCGCGAGATAAATTTGAGATTCAGGTTCTGGACGATTCAACAGATGAAACTGCTGAATTGGTCGCCATGTTGGTGAAAAACTATCAAGAGAAGGATTTTGATATCAAGCATATCCGGCGAGGGATACGAGAAGGCTTCAAAGCCGGTGCGTTAAAAGAGGGATTGAAAAGTGCACGCGGAGAATTTATTGCAATCTTCGATGCCGATTTTGTACCGAAGCCCGGTTTCCTAATGCAAACATTACCTTACTTTTATCAGGATGAGAAAATCGGACTTGTACAGACTCGCTGGGAACATTTGAACAGTGATTATTCATTTTTAACACGCGTCCAAGCAATGGCACTCGATGGTCATTTCGTTATCGAACAGAACGTTCGCAATAAAGCCGGCTTCTTCATTAACTTCAACGGTACAGGTGGAATATGGCGGAAGGAATGTATCATCAATGCCGGTAATTGGGAAGCCGATACACTCACTGAAGATTTAGATTTAAGTTATCGGGCACAACTGCTCGGATGGAAATTTAAATTCCTGAACGATGTTACTTCTCCGGCAGAATTACCGTCTGAAATCAACGCACTCAAATCGCAACAATTCCGATGGACGAAAGGTGCTATCGAGACGGCACGGAAGATATTACCGAAGGTATGGAAATCAAATCTTCCACTCGAAAAGAAGATCCACGCAACATTTCATCTTTCGAACAATATTGTATTTCCGTTTATCCTCGTTGCAGGCATTCTCAACGTACCACTAATTTTTATTAAACACCAAGGCGGTTACGAGACATACTTTGCTATTATGGCTATTTTCGTCTTTGCGTTCATCGGCTCGTTCTTATTTTATCTCTATTCACAAAAAGATGTTTACAAAGATTGGCAGAAAAGAATGTTGCTTTTTCCGTTGTTTATGGCTGGCAGCATGGGATTTGCCGTTAATAACACGAAAGCTGTGATTGAAGGTCTCATAAAAAGGAAATCTGAATTTGTGAGAACACCAAAATACTCGGTTGTTAATAAAAAAGATAATTGGTTAGATAAGAAATATGTCCTGAAGAAATTCAATTATACTGTCATCATCGAGCTTGCACTTGCATTATACTGTTTGTTTGGAGTTGTCTCATCGATCTACTATCTCGAACTTGCTGCGGTACCGTTCCAATTACTCTTCTCG
>JACQYX010000080.1 GCA_016207985.1 Ignavibacteriales bacterium
GCTAACTGATCGGGACATTTTTGCAGTCGCTTCAGAAGGAGATGATGCTTGTGGTGTCGTTTTCAATGTGAGGGAAGGAAAAATTGTGAACAGAAAACACATTTATATGAACGGTGTGCAATCCGAGAATAAAGCTGAGGTGCTTGAACAGTTTTTAGAACGATATTATTTGGAAACGGAAGATATTCCCTCGGAAATATTGCTACCGATTGAAGTCCAAAATATGCCGACAATCCAAGAATGGTTATCTAAAAAGTCGGGAGAGAATACGAACGTTAAAGTTCCTAAGATTGGAGAAAAAGCAAAATTGGTTGGGATGTGTTGGAGCAATGCGAAACTCCTTCTGGAGGAATTAAAGATTCAAAAACATAAACAATACATCCCTCACTCAGTATCATCTCTTCAGCGGGATATCAGACTGCCGAAGCTACCAAGGCGAATCGAGTGTTTTGATATCTCCAATATTCAAGGAACGGATAGTGTAGCTTCGATGGTTGTGTTTATTGATGGCAAGCCAAAAAAATCCGAATATAGACGATATAAAATTGAATCAGTTTACGGACCAGATGATTTTGCAAGTATCCGTGAAGTGATTAAGCGACGTTATGAACATCTTGAAGAAGACCCAAGTAAAATACCCAATCTGATAGTAGTCGATGGAGGTAAGGGGCAATTATCAAGCGCCGTTGATATTATAAACAACCTTGGGTATGTTAACGATAAATCTGAAATGAAAGATGAAAATAAAAAAAAGAACAGGTTTCAAATTATTGGACTCGCAAAAAAGTTAGAAGAAATATATATTCCTAATGCCAGTGAACCGATAACTATTCCAAGGACTTCTTCAGGATTACGATTGCTACAACGGATTCGCAATGAAGCCCATCGATTTGCAATCGAATATCATCGTACGCTTAGAAAGAAGAGAGTTCTTCAGACAGAATTGGAAGTAATTGCGGGGATTGGGAAAAAACGTGCAATAAAATTATTAAACTTTTTCGGATCGGTTCAAGGTGTTAAATCTGCGACATATGAACAATTGAAAGAAGTTGTCGGTGAAGATCTTGCCGAGAATATAAAGAATTATTATCAGGACTAATGTAATATGAAATTGATTATTTACTAAAATCTTATTATTTTGATGTAGGTATTATTACTACAAAATATTTATAAAATTGCTTATAACATTTTTACACCTATAATATTATATTTTAACAGTATAATTTTGTGTGTGTCTGGTTCCCGCTTCGAAATCATGGCCCTCCCACATGATTTCACCGCCGGACACACACTTTTTATTTTCTATTCGTTCTTCATATCGATGTAAATTTTTTCCCCTGATCTTGGAATTCTTCCGATATTTTTTTAACTTAGCAACTGTCTGGGCGATTAGCTCAGTTGGTTGGAGCGCACGGTTCACATCCGTGAGGTCATAGGTTCAAGTCCTATATCGCCCACAGAAACTTGTTGATTAACAATCATTTCGTTATATTCAGCAGGTGAATATTTAAATGTATAACCTTTAATACCGATTCAGCGAGATCGGAAAGGAATAAGAAATGTCGGTAACCATCTTGTATATAATAAAACCTCCGTCCGAATTGAGGATATGGAGGTTTTTTCATTTTAGATAATATGAATCAAAAATCTCGTATCATCGATGAAAAGGGCTTCGAGCGAACACTGGCACGTTTGGCTCATGAAATTCTTGAACGGAACAAAGGCGCTGACAATATCGCTTTAGTCGGAATTAGAACGAGAGGGGAATTCCTCACTAAACGTCTTGCTAAAATAATTCAGGAAATCGAGCATAAAGAAATGCAGATGGGTTTTCTTGATATCACACTCTACCGTGATGATCTTCGTGAAAAGCCTTATCAGCCGATTCTTAAAGGGACAGAAATATCTTTCGATGTATCTGGTAAAGATATTATTCTGATTGACGATGTTCTGTTCACAGGGCGAACTGTACGTGCTGCACTCGACGAACTTGTTGATTTAGGCAGACCCGATTCAATACAATTAGCAGTTCTCGTAGATCGAGGC
The DNA here is from genome assembly GCA_016207985.1 of Ignavibacteriales bacterium. Lineage (GTDB taxonomy): Bacteria > Bacteroidota > Ignavibacteria > UBA10030 > SZUA-254 > JACQYX01. Next base: position 2,047 of record JACQYX010000080.1, read on the forward strand.
CACCGGGAGCTCCCCATCAGAGCAGATTTTGTCGGAAAAAATATCCCAACTTCAATGGAAGAAAAAGTTAAGGTGATGATGAAAGAACTCGATAGTGAAGATGGTGTCTATTTAGTAAAGACAGAAACCGGAGGATATTAATGCCGCTCTTAAGTCGACATCTTTTAGGATTAGAAGGAGTACCGAAGGACGATATTCAACTCATACTCGATACTGCGACATCTTTTAGAGAAGTTCTTGAACGCCCTATAAAAAAGGTTCCAACGCTTCAGGGTAAAACAATCGTCAATTTATTTTTTGAAAGTTCGACCCGAACGAGGATTTCATTCGAATTGGCAGAACGCAGACTCTCGGCTGATGTCGTAAATTTTTCTGCGGATATGAGTAGTTTGAAAAAGGGGGAAACATTAAAAGATACTGCCCGAAATATTGAAGCGATGAAAATAGATATGGTCGTGATGAGACATGCAGCTTCGGGAGCTGCTGTATTTCTAAGCAAGGTGATAAATGCGATCATCATAAATGCCGGAGATGGTGCTCATGAGCATCCGACACAAGCGTTGTTGGATATGTATTCAATCCGCGAAAAGCATGGTACGATTCAGGGACTCAAGGTCTGTATTGTTGGGGATATTTCTCACAGTCGGGTTGCACTTTCAAATATATATGGTCTGAAGACGATGGGTGCCCGAATAGCTGTTTGTGGACCAAAGACATTGATCCCCCGATTTATTGAACAAATAGGCATAGAAATATTTAATAATATCGATGATGCAATTAAATGGTCTGATATTCTAAACGTTTTAAGAATTCAGTTAGAAAGACAGGATCGGGCTTTCTTTCCTTCCCTAATGGAATATCGAAAGTACTTTGCCGTAACCAGAGAACGTTTAGATAAAGCGGATAAAGTTATTACGATCATGCATCCAGGTCCAATTAATCGTGATGTCGAGTTATCTGCTGATGTTGCCGATAGTGCTCATTCTTTAATCCTTCAACAGGTTCTTAATGGGGTAGCAATCCGAATGGCAGTTCTATATTTACTTGGTACGCGAAGCTAATATGAAGTTACTTTTAAAAAATGGACGAATCATTGAGCCATCACAAAAAAAAGATTTTGTTTCGGATATCTTGATTGTTAATGGAATTATAGAAAAGATTGGGTCAAATATTTCTGAAGAAAAGATTGATCAAACGATAGAACTTAATGGGAAAATTGTAGCTCCAGGATTTATAGACATGCATGTTCACCTGAGAGAGCCGGGTTTTGAATATAAAGAAACTATTGAAAGCGGTTGTTCAGCAGCAGCAACCGGAGGTTTTACTGCTGTGTGTTGCATGCCGAATACAAATCCACCGATAGACGAAGCTTCGGTCGTCAATTGGATAGTTGAGCGGTCGAAGCACGTAGATGGTGGAATTATCGATGTCTACCCGATTGCTGCGATAACAAAGAATCGGGAGGGAAAAGAACTTTCACCGATGATGGAGCTGGTTGATGCTGGTGCAGTTGGCTTCTCGGATGATGGAGCATGTGTAGAAAACGCCGAGGTTATGCGGCGGGCAATGGAATATTCAACAATGATCAAAAAACCTATAATCCAACATCCTGAAGATATTAGCTTATCGAAAGGTGGAGTCATGAATGAAGGATTTGTATCTACATCGTTGGGTATGCAGCCAATACCATCCATTGCTGAATCAATCATTATAGCAAGAGATGTTCAACTTGCAGAATATACCCAAGCTCAGTATCACGCTGCACATGTGAGCTCAGGAAAATCAGTCGAGATAATTCGGACAGCAAAGAAGAAGAGTAAACAAGTAACATGTGAGGTCACGCCACACCATTTCACTTTGACGGATGAGGATGTTCGTTCATTTGACACAAATACAAAAATGAATCCACCTCTGAGGAATCAAGACGATGTTGAAGCACTGAAAGAAGGGCTAAAGGACGGAACGATCGATGTAATAGCAACTGATCATGCACCGCACTCATTCGATGAAAAGCAAGTCGAATTCATGGTAGCACCTTTTGGTATTGTTGGATTAGAGACGGCAATCGGTTTAGCATATACTGAGCTTGTTAAAACAGGTTATTTAGACATTTATCAACTGATTGAAAAATATTCCGTTAATCCGAGAAGGATACTCCACTTACTCCCTATCAGTATTATTGAGGGAGAGAAAGCGAATCTTACTATACTCGATCCTGATTTCGAGTGGGTTGTTGACATTCAAAAGTTTAAATCTAAATCCAAAAATTCACCTTTCCACGGTCACAAACTATTTGGGAAAGCTTTTGCAATTATCAATAACGGTAGAATACATTTTGTCGATTGATAATAATCTGTCCTAAATATTGAACGAGTCAGAGTTATAATAAGACATTATTTTGCTTTCCTTATTTCGACCATAACTTTTATCATGAATTATCAATAATAATCAATTGGCATAAACTTTGAAATCTCCTTAAACGAAAAACAAATAGGAGAACATTTATGCGAACAATATTTATGATTGCTATTGGTATTTTAACCATCCTCAATGGATGCGATGATAACTGTTTACAATCCAATGTAACACCGCCATCTTCACCGCGAGGATTATACACTTTTGCAGGAGATAGATACAACGAGATATACTGGGATGAAAATCCTGAATCGGATATTGCTGGCTACAACGTTTTTGTTTGTAATTCGTACAGCGGAAAATATCAATACCTTCGATCTACTACCCAAACATACTATGTTGATAATAGTGTTCAGAATGGTTTCACATATTACTACCGAGTTAGTGCATATGATCGGGATGAAAATGAAAGTCAGTTGAGTCGACAAATTGTGTATGCAACTCCACGTCCCGATGGATATAATGTAACTCTTCAGGACTATCGTACTTCACCGAATCTTGCAGGGTATGATTTTTCCACAAATTCGATTGGACCATATAATGATCAATACACAGATATCTTTTTTGAATATTATGATCATATTTATTACATGGATGTCTGGGACGACACGGAAATTCAAGATATGGGATACACAAGCTCGCTTGACGAGATAATCAAGTCTCCGACAGTTGGTTGGTCGCCGACGAAAGATGTTCGCCTTATAACAGGTCATACTTATGTAATTCGTACTTGGGACTATCATTATGCAAAAATCCGAATTATCGCGTTCTCATCCTCATATGTTGCCTTTGATTGGGCATATCAATTACAGGCAGATAATACTTGGCTCAAGATCAATGGTGGAGATCGGAAAGTTCTGAATCTCGGCTCGGGAGCAAAATCTCGAAACTTATGATTTATGAATCTACTTGGAAGCAGATAAATAAATATAACTTATCGAGGATTGCTTTTATCGTTCAGTTTGATTTTTTTATTTTTATGATGTATTTTGAAGTATGATAAAATCATATTTAAAGAAAACTCTCGTTCTTCTGTTTTTTCTATTTTCATCTGGAGAATATCTTCAATCGGAGATGAACAATCAGGATGATCCTAATATCCAAAAGACCATTCAGCAGGGAAGTGTCTCCGATGATCTTGTTACAATCATCCGAAATGTAGAAGCAGGATTAC
>JACQYX010000051.1:0-1167 GCA_016207985.1 Ignavibacteriales bacterium
GAAGGTCAGGGGAAATATCAGGAAGCTGCAATCTTAAAAGAACAAGCGGTTGCGAAAGATTCTCTCTTCACGGCAGCAGTTAGTGATCTATCCTATATTCACCGAAAGCTTGGGAACGATAGCTTGGCGTTGTACTATCACAACCGTGTACTTCCCCTTCTCAATCGTGTAACGGATCGGGAAAAATTTTACATACTTTCGTTCTATTATGGTCCAAGTTTTGAGTTGAATTATCAAAAGGCATTTCAAAATATTCAACAGTTGGTACTGCGGTATCCGAATAGTGCTGAGGGATATGCAACGCTCGGACATCTTGCAATGTACGTTGGAGATACAAAAACTGCAATAGAAGCCAATCAGCGGTCTCTTGAGATCGATTCGGTATATGCAGGAACTGTATTTAATAATATGGGATATACATATGCACTTTCCAATAATGCGGATGAAGCGTTGAAGTATTATCAAAAGAGTAAGAAAATCCGTCCAACGTATTATGCAATAGATAGCTACATTGCACAATCATATTGGATAAAAGGGCAGTATGATTCAGTCGAACAGAAATTGAAATCTATTTTCATTGTTGCAGATCTGAGAAGAAAAATATTGACTTACTCACAAATGGCTTCGTTTTATTACTTTCGCGGAAGATTAGAAGATGCGGCAGAGCAATGCAAAGAGGCGATAAAACTTTGCCAAACGCAGAGGCGTACAGGGGATGAAGCTTACTTTCATTTTTTTCTTGACGAGATAGAAAAAGCGCGAAGCAATTCTTCATTGTATAAGATAGAAATGTCTGCCGCTGAACGATTAAGTGCATCACCATATCCTGAGCTTCCATTGATTGGTGCAAGCTATGCACTTAACGGGGATATACAAAGTGCTGAAAATGTAATTCGTAAGTTGAATAATTTGAAAAGTAAAGATCCATATTTCATGAAGCGGCACCAGAATTTTATAGATTTAGTTGAGGGTGAGATATTTCATAAGCAAGGATTGTATGAAAAAGCAAAGAAAGAGTTTGAATCAGTTGAGAAACTCCACAGCGCTGATCCATACTACCTCCTTGCACAGAAGGGGATTGCCCAATCATGGTTGCATAAATCCGATTCGACTGCAATTCGATTATTTGAAAATATATTGTCAAGAAAAGGGGAAATAATCATGGGA
>JACQYX010000051.1:1189-4712 GCA_016207985.1 Ignavibacteriales bacterium
ATATGTATTTTATCTGGGTATATGTCTCTATTTTATATACCAAGTCGGGTGTAATAGTTCTAGTGATTCCCAGAAATTAATCTGGCCCCCCGATACGATTAGTGCAACAAGGGTGCATGGAAATTTATATGAAGTAACCACGGTTCCTGAAGCAAAGGATCCCAAGATGACAGTTATTCTTATCTGGCCCCCCGATACAACGGAAATGTTTCGGATGGAATCTTTAAAGTCAGAGGGCGATATGTCGTCGATAAAACAGGAATCAAAGGTAGCTTTTAAACCAACGGCTTCTATTAAAATATGGCCGCCGGATACTTCTGAATATACGAGTAAAATTTTGCTGATCTGGCCGCCGGATACAACAGACTGATTGAAAAGATATATTGTTTACTTAATTCTTATTGATGCAGAGGATCTTTAAACGTAAAATTTCATCTCTATCGCAAATCTTCAACTTTGTGAATGAGATTCTCAATAAATATAATGTTAATGAATCAGCTTCATTCTCTATTATTCTCGCGATTGAAGAATTGTTTACCAATATGGTTAAATACAATATTTACACTGATAGTGACATTTCAATCAGTATTGAAAAAAATGGAGCAAAAATCGTTGTTATAATGATTGATTATAATGTAGAAAAATTCGATATCAGAAAAAGTGGAGAAATAGATATTACAAAATCGATTCATGAGCGGAAAGTAGGCAGTCTGGGACTGCATCTTGTGAAGAAAATGGTTGACGACCTTGACTATAAATATATAAATGGTGAAAGCAGAATAACATTTACTAAAATTTTGGAGCAAATCGATGTTTGATATTAAAATCTTTGAGGGTGGAGAAATTGAGCTTCATGGTCGACTTGATGCATCGCAGGTTGATAAAGCAGATGAAGTACTTGCTCATGTCGATAAATCTACGACTATAAATCTTAAGAACCTTGAATATATCTCAAGTGCAGGTTTGGGTGTTCTTCTTGCACATCAAAAACGCCTTAAAAGCATCGGTCATGCGCTGAAATTAATCGGACCCAATAAACATGTGAAAGATATATTAACTTTAACAGGATTTGACCAGGTATTTGAGATTGAATGAGGGAAAATTATATAGAATCAACTTTTTTCATTCTCTGTTGTATTTTAAATGAACGAGAGTTCAAACCAAAGTACAAGTTTTTCAGTTGGATCTATAAAATCGCCATCAATGAGTCATACAATACACTGAAAAAACGTCAACAGTTAAACCAGATAAGTGAAGAATTAAAGTCGAATGATAAAAATCCGGAAGAGAAATATAGAGATACCGAACGAAGCGAAAAAATTCAGGAAGCTCTTAATAAACTAAGCATCGATTATCGAGCAATTATAGTTCTATGTTATTTTTATGGACAATCATATAGTGATATTGGTTATATCCTCGATATACCGGAGAATAAAGTCAAATCCCGACTATTCACCGCGAGGCAATTATTGAGAGATCTATTGATAAAAGAGGATTTATTATAAATGATTATTGAAAAATATTATAAAGAACTTATAAATAAAGAAGTTGACGGAGCAAACTCTTCATCTGAAAGTAAAAAGTTGATTGAATATCTTAATACTAATCCGGAAGCGAGAAAGTTTTATAATGATCTTGACATTCTTTCTCATATCCTATCGGAAGTCAAAGAAATTGATCCACCACAGAATCTTAAGAAAAACATACTTAATGTCATCTCCCTTGATACACATTCAACAAAAAAAGTCAGACCAATTGTCAGATTCACGTTTGCGACATTGCTCGTTGGGAAAAAATTCAGATATGCGTATGTTTTTGCCGCAGGAATTGCAGCAGGGATCATCATTATTTTATTCACATTGGGTATTCTAGAAGAAAAAAGGCCGGTCGATATTACAGATCTCTATGGAACGATGCTGGTGGATACTAAACCGGGGAATTTTCTCAGAGCTGATAAAATAGAAATTAATATGACAAATATCGTTGGTAATCTTGAACTTTCTTATTCTAACGAGGTAATCCTTATCGAAATTGTGTTGAAGACTGAACGAAGAATAACTTTCAACTTGGATTTCAATAATGAGAATGTAAATTTTTTAGGCTTTAAAAAATTCAATAATGTAATCAACGAAATGGAAGTAGGCGAAAAATCTTTGCAATTCTCGAACCACGGCGAGAATCGTTACCTTCTCGCCTTCGGAAGAAAAGCTTTTACACTATCAACTATGAAGGTAAAAATCTATTCATCGGATATTATGATTTATGAAGAGGAAATTTTTAAAAGCAGTAAATAGTGAAACAAAATCAAACTTTTATTAAATAGCTTAGTAATTAATATAGCATCGTATGAGAACTCAATTAATTAATAATATCTATAAACAATTATCATGGAGGTTATCATGAAAAAAAGATTGATGTACATTGGTATGTTGGCAGCGGTTGTAGTGATTGTGTATTTTGCATTCATTTTCCCGTGGCCCAAAGATGAAAATGCGCAAGGAACAATAGGAGGTGTTAAGAAATATAATGCGCAGCAGTTGAGCGATAAAGATGTAAAACTTGAAGCGCAGCAGTATTCTGCAGAAGAGATTGCTGAAATGGGTAAACGAGTTGATGCTATGGAAGGTCGGTTAGCAGAGGATGCTCGCAAGGCAATGTTGACTGCCCGTGCAAATTATTTAGTCGAGCGTTTGGCACCCTTGCAAGCTGAAACAAAACAAGCACCATTATCGATGGAAGCACAACTAATTAGAGTTGAAGCAAAACTATTGGAGCGAGCAGCAGGTTTACCATTGTCGCAGCGGTTAGACAACATAGAGAAAAGACTTGCTCCATTGCCAGAGGTTGAGCGAAAAGCCGGATTGAACCTGGAACAACGTATTAATAATCTCGTGAATCGATTAGCACCGATGCCGGAGGTATCAAGGCAAGCTCCTATATCAATGGAAGCTCAGATGTTAAAACTCGAAGCAATTATAATGGAACGAACGGCGGGTTTACCAATGTCGCAGCGGTTAGACAACATAGAGAAAAGACTTGCTCCATTGCCAGAGGTTGAGCGAAAAGCCGGATTGAACCTGGAACAACGTATTAATAATCTTGTGAGTAGATTAGCACCAATGCAAACGGAAACGAAAATAGCTGCGCTACCGATTGAAACAAAAATGGCTATTCTTGATATCCGAATGGTTGAAAAAACTGCCGGACTTCCACTTGTTCAACGGATACAAAATATGGAATGGCGTTTAGCACCTGAGGATCAGTATAAAACATTGCAAAACAGATTGGATAATATTGAAAATCGTACTAACATTCCTCAAGACCAACGAACCGCCGGATTAAGATTGGTTGAAAGAATCAATAATATAGAACAGCGACTTGCTCCGACGCAGATGGAGAGCAAACAACAAATTCCGCAATAGAGGTAAATAATTTCATTTCTTCTTATTGGTGGATTAAGTCAGGAGAGACGTGAAAAACGTCTCTCCTGTATTTTTTCTTTTTTTTTTTTTTTTTCGATAAA
>JACQYX010000022.1 GCA_016207985.1 Ignavibacteriales bacterium
CACAGTCTGAGAAATCCCTTACAATCATGGGGTAGAACTCCCTCATAACCATAGTATCAATTCGGGGGATCTTTCAGGTCGGAGGTTATCTGCCAAATCGATAGAACATCCTACACTCGTGTAAATCGGAAAATTCCTTACTTTCCCTCATCGAAATAATTGCATCACGGTAGGCGACTGCTGGCTGTGAGCCGTTTTTCAAACTTGTGTAAAACACTTCATCAAAATATCTCCTCACCCTCCGATCACCCTGCCACATCGCAGCGATGAGAGTCGGTGTGCCGTTTGCCAACAAACCCAACGGAGCGTACTTCATCAGCTCACCGGGTGTTGAAGAAATATTAGCGAAGATCAACACCTGCGCCGGAGTTATGCTAAAAACTTCACCTAACGTTACTTCTTTGAAACCCGTCTCCGTTTTCCCATCCGAAAGTAGAACGATAGAATTATCCGGTATCTGTCTATTAAGATGAAATTCAGCCGTTATATGAAGCACATCGTATTCCACAGCTTCAAGAGATTGAAGAGTCGCATATTCAGCGACGAGAATTTTCGCACTATCATAAAAGCTGCGGATATCTTTTAGCTCGTAATCTACATCCCAATCGGTTCTGCCCGGATGACCGATACCGACAATATCGTGAATTGGCTTTTCTTCCTTCCTTGAAAACAAGAGAGCAGCAGCAGTGGGCAAGTAGCTGATATCAAATTCTTCAATGATGGGATCACCCTTTACTTTAAGTGTATGGATGGGTAAGTAATCAAATTCATTTGCGGGAACAATGTACAATTTATTACTGTTTTCGATGTAATGTATTAGAGGTTTTAAAAGAATCTCACCTATAACACTGGAAAGCTCATCCGCTCGTTCCGATGCCCCCCTGAAACGCGGATCGCTCAGCAAGCGGTTGTATTCATCAACGTATGACTGAAGTCTCTTGGATTGTATTTCTGTCTGCAAAATTTGATTTGTGTCTTTAGTTATAACAAGAATGTAAACGACGTCTGAAAGTGAAATATATTCTATGAGTGCTTCATTCGAAAGCAGAGAATCTTGAATCTCCTTTACAGATAGTGTTCCCGGACTTAGGAGATATTGAAAATTTGTTCTCAACATTCTCAGCTCATCATTTATCGAATAAATATCTTCTTGAAAACGTAGAATTCTCTCCTGAAGTATCAAAAGTCTTTCATAGCTTGCCTTCTTCCCCTTCGATATCTCATCTACAATATCTCTCTCGATTAATCGAATACAATTGTGCTTCCATCGCAGTTTCTCGATCAGTTGATTCAGCGAGTGATCTTGCGTTTGCATACTCAAGCGTGTATAGAAATTTCGGATATCAGCGAGGATTGAATTCTCATTCACTTCAAAAGCTTCGTTAAATTCATTTCTCTTACAATGGAATCGGAGAATCGGATGGTGCCAATCGGAATTTTCACCTTCTAAAAATACATTGACGATCTTCGATTCGATGGCTCGGTGATCGATAATATCGGAAAGCTGTTCAAATTTCTCCAACGCTCGTTTACTGATATGAAATGCTTCCTGTGTAGTATCGTTCTGGTCAAGCATACTTGCCTGGATAAACATAGCAAATGCTTCGCCTAACCGATAACCCATCTGGCGGCAAGCAGCTTGGCTTGCAGAACATCGACGAAAGATATCCGACTCGCGCGATACAATCCTTTTACCTGTCAGTTTCCCATCAATCGCTATGCTAATTAATTTCAACATGTTCTCATAAACCGGATCGTCAATTTCCCTCACGAGAATTAACGCATCGTTGAAGTAGCGTCGTGCATCATCAAGGTGATCAGATCGGTAAGCCAAACAACCAAGAGAAGATAATACATCTGCTTGTAAACGTTTGTCAACTCGCTTCTCCATTCTGCCGAGTGCCATAGAGAACGCTTTGAAAGCATCATTATATCGAGCTGATAGCTGCTGTGTATAACCCCAAATATAATATGCTCTGACAACCGCCTGAGGATCATTTATAGATTCAGCATAAATCTTCAGATGTTCAAAGAGCTTTCCTGCTTGGTCGGGCTGTTTCCTTAGCTCATGGGCTACGATTTGTTTTTCCAATAAAGTGCATTTATGCTGCGATCGATAAAATACGCTGTCAAGATCGAGCAAATTTTGAAGTGTACGAATTTCAAGAGCATGATTACCAATAGCATGATACGCCTCAACCGCACATGATAGAGCTTCGAAAATATCTTCAGAATCCGAAAAAACTTTAGCGGTTGCTGCCGAATTTTCGGCAATTGAAATAGATGCAGAGCTTTGCTTTAATGAAAGATAAAACCATGCAAGTTCGATTTCAGATTTTCGCGCTAATTTCTTCTCCCCCAACTTATTGAATACAAAAGCTGCATGCTGGTAATTGGTAACTGAACTATCATATTCCCCAACCGAGCGCTGACATCTGGCAAGCAGAAGATATATCTGTCCGACTATAGAATCACGCTTCAACTCATTAAACAAAGAGATGGCATCTTTGTATAAAGAGATCGCATCGGTAAATTTTTGCTCTAGCTCAGAAGATTTAGCCGTAGAGAGCACCCGCTCAGCTTCATTGAATCTCCGTTCAGTGCTTTTGCCACAGCCGACAAGGAGCAATACGATTATGAACGATATTAAACGGACTTTTGTTATTAGATAATGCATATTATTTCGGTGGAATATAGAAAAGTCCTATTTAAGAAACAACGTGAATTTGATTTTTATCCATATTTCTATAACTTTACTTCTTAATACGTGGTTTATTCAGGTGATAACAATCACCATAAATCCATGAAGTATTGACTAATTAAAAATCATTTGGTAATATTCACTAAATAAAAATGGAGATACAATGAGCACTAAAAGAATTTCCCTGAGCGTACTTGTCGTTGGCATAGCTCTGTTGTTAATGCTGATAAGTTACCCTATGCGCGCGCAAAATCCGTTAGAGGATGCTATCAAACAGCTTACCAGTGATAATGTTAAGGGTTATATTCAACCGTTCGTCACTGCCTTTGGCGCTAACATGAACACAGGACTGTACCATTCTGCCGACATCAGTGAGATGGGATTATCGGTTCGGATTGACCTGATCGGCATGGGAACACTCATTGGTGATGCGGACCTTTTTGGCGAACATGGTGCAATCGTTGAACCAATACCCGGTGTCCAGTATCAGTTTCAGAACGGTCAAATAAAAACGAGCGTTATCCCGTTTTTCGTACCGCAGCTTACTGTTGGTGATGTCTTTGGGACACAGGCAATACTTCGTTACGTTCCGATTCCAGAAATGAATAATGTCCCAAAAGTAAATCTCTTCGGTATCGGTGCAAGACATTGCGTCAGCCGATACCTGCCAGCAGTCCCGGTCGATTTATCTGCCAGCATTTTCTATCAGTCACTTACTATCGGTAACCTTCTCGAGGCAAATACGTTTTCGTTGGGAGCGCAGGTGAGTAAATCATTCGCTGTTCTCACTCTTTACGGCGGACTGCAATATGAGACAATGTCGATGGACGTTACTTATGAATACACCGGGCAGATACCTGGGGTGACCATTACAGAAAAAAGCATCTCACTGAGCATGGACGGAGAAAATCAATTCAGAGGTACGGCAGGTCTCAATGTGAGCTTGGCAATCCTTCATCTCTTTGCAGATATAAGTATCGGAAATGCAACTGTAGTTAGCGGTGGAATTGGATTTGGTTTCTAAAAAAAGGAAAACAATTTTGTTTATCAAGAAAGGAATTACTGCTATGAACAAAAAAATATTTTTTCTGACAACTGTGGCAATCATCTCAGTCATATACCTTGCCGGATGTGAGCTTACTGAGCTGCCATTAATTCTCGATAGCTCAGTATCGAGTAATATGGTTCGTGTTGATATCGTCCCACCTGCACAATACGACGACTCGGTGAGTATTAACATAAGTGCGCTAAAAGATGTAACCGAAGAGAGTGTCGATTCATTGAAGTTCTATAATTTAACACTCATGGTGGAAAACAATACATCGCCGAACAATGCTACTGTTTCCGGCGCTCTCAGCGTAAACGGATATCAACTCATTACTTTAACGAACGTCAGTTTATCTGAGTTTGCCAATGAACGCTCTATCTTCGATAAGAACATAAGCGGCTACCAATATCATGCGGCGGGTGTTTCATTCTTATTGCAGACATTGAAAACACAATCACCCTCAATTATTACATGTAGAGCATCATTTGGTCCTGTTAGTAACGAGCTTCATTTCGATCTGAGAGTGAAAGTGTACGGACAGGTTTTCACGAGCACAGATTAGCATAAAAAAAATATATACAGAAAAGCCTCCACCACCGGGGGCTTTTTTATTTTTGAATCGAGAGGAATCTTCTAATTCGAAATGGATCGTTGGTAATTATTACATCCATGCCAAATCGAATAGCTCGGTCAAAACGATGCTTCGTGTTAATCGTATATTCCCCGAGTAAAAGATCCGCTGCGTGAATATCCCTAACGGTTTTGTTTCTCAGGTTCTTGCCATTTAGAATTATATATTCTGCTTGAACAGCTTTCGCTTTCGATATTTTGGGTTTCATTAATTGTCTTATCGGATCATATAACAAACCTGTGGCAATATTCGGATGGAGTAACTTTACTTGCTCAATAATTTTTTGATGAAAAGAAGAAATCAGTATAGATTTTCCCATCTTAAATTCTGTGATAAGTTTACAACACTCAAATACAATGTCGAGCTGCCGACGATGCAAGCGCTCAACTTTAATCTCCACGTTGATCCCAATTCTTTCTCGAAATATTTCAAATACTTCCGCAAGTGTCAGAATCCTTTCGGAAAAAAATTTTTTATGAAACCAACAGC
>JACQYX010000023.1 GCA_016207985.1 Ignavibacteriales bacterium
CTTTGAATTTAACACTTGGGCTCTTTACTCTATTGATGGACCATCATTGGTATTAATCTAGACTTCTTTCTCTTTATTAAGATATGAACGAAGATTATCAAAACTGAATTGAATATAAAATTCAATGAAGTCAAAGCATTAGTAAAAAATGAAATCACTATAACAAATAAAATAATCGCATAGAGCGAAACATTCAGAAGAGATGGCTGAGTTCTCATCCACCGATGTATGAGTGCACATACAAATCCAAGGCTCCCAGATAGTGTAGTAAGCCCTAGGATCCCAAAATCGTAATAATAATCCCACATAAAAGGAAATGTATTATAACCACTAACAAGATATATTCGTTCCTGCAAACCGAAATAGGTGATGAGCCAATGTTTAAGACCTGTTATAGCCATTAGAAAATCGAAACTAAAAAAACCAAATGTGAACGATTCTAATCTAGGTACAGCCCGCGCAAAATTCTCAAGATTCATTACTATGTACATGTAGGGACCGGTCAGTAGTGCATATTTCGAAGAATATCTCATTTCTGAAACAATATAAAGGAAATTTTCGACATATCGGGCTTCTCTAAAATATTGGAGAAATGCCAACAATCCAACTAATACAATTCCCGCAAAACCTACAGTTCTTAGACGTATGAACTTGGTGGAATAATAGGTAAAGCCCAATGCAAGAATAAAAAATAATACATAATATAATCGATTCATCAAGAAAAAATAACTTATTACAGTTATTAAAAAAATAGCTGTAAGCATTATCTTCTTAGTAATTAAAGTCCTCACTATGGATAGATATTCAATAACTAGAAATAAAATTACTGGCATCGCACCTATACAAAGATGAATCCCAAAAATGGGAAATTCACTTCTAGCACGATCCGGAAACTGAGCGAACAATGGCAAGACCCCCGCTTTAAACCACTCTATCAGATAAGTGATAGTATATAAGCAAAATAGAATTAAAATGGATAGGTAAAGTTTATTGGGGGATATTTTAAAAGAAAATTGTCTTCGTCTAATTTCATTGATTGAGTACGTGCTTTTACCGATGAAGAGAATTGAAACAGAAAAAACACCAAATAAAAATGATAAAAGACCGATTAGCATTGTAATCCAAGCAAATGCACTCCATTCGTGTTGCAATCTACTTAGTTTTAAATCAGCAAGCCCTATAGCAACTGTCCAAATAAATCCAAACACACGTGCTGGCGAAAATATATCAGCCCCTCGTCGGAAACAACTAAGAACAATAAGGAAAGCAATTAAAAAACAAAACAATGATACAAGACTCATTGGTAGTCCTGATTTTGTTTCATCACTTTTTGATTATTCAGAAATTGAAATCCTGAACCTTCATAAAACCGCCTGCCGAAATAATCCTTTATTCCAACAATCACTGCTTTCACTAAATGTGGCGCGGTTATAGTCCAGAACAATCCTTTTAATACAAGGACACTAAAGAAATAGAGATTACCGACAAATTTAGTAAATCGCTTGGCAGAAAGTTTTAAAAAAAGGAGTCTGTTTCTCACGCTATAGTAGAGTTGAAACGCCTGAGTCTTGCTCATTAAACAACCCGACTTGTTCGAGCGCAGAAACCCGAACAAGAAACCCACAACCCGAGATAAATGTGACTGGTATGGCATCTATAGTAATACCTCTGCGATATTCTGGAAGAATATGATGAGTAAATCCTGAAGCACGCCAATAACGCATGGTTCCACCAGCATACCATATTTTTTCTTTTTCAGAGAAATAATAGATCGTTCCACTTACTGCTGCCGCCCGTTGATGAACGTTCATTACTTCTATGAGCTTTTCAATAAAATCATCTGCAATTATTGTATCGCTATTAACGAGTAACAGATATTCAGGTGAAAACTTCATTGCATATCTTATACCAATATTCATCCCGCCTGCATAGCCACTATTACTTTTCGATTCGATCACTTCAACATCAGGGTGTGACTTTCGTATTCGATTGGCTGAATCATCAGGTGAAGCGTTATCTACCACAATCATCCGTAATGAATTGTATGAAGAATCTTTTATCGAATTCAAACATGCTAGTGTGTCAAGTGGGCGACGATAATTCAGAACAATTGCCACAACTATTGGTTCGTGACTTATATCCGTTTCCATAATCCCTGAAAATCATAAATCGATGTTTTTTCTTCTCTAGCATAACCTATAAAATAATAAAATAATATATATACCAGAAAAATAAAGATTATTCCAATTGAAAATACACCCCTTGCATTATACCAAAGGCCTAATGAAATGAGTAACGTTAAAATAAAGAGTATTACCATACGGAAATCTATCAACCGACCCATTTCAAAATTTCCTTTTTTGGCTATAAATAGATAAAGTGTACCAGCCGTAAGATTTGTTATTAGCGAGACAATAGCCGCACCCACAATTCCAAATTGGGGAATTGCGTAAGCATTCAATATGAAATTTAGCACGGTTACCCCAATCACGATTGTCATTCGCTCTGTTTGTCGGTGCGATGTTGTCAGCATTAAAGCGAATGTTTCAACACTATATCTCACCAAAAGAATCAAGGCAAATATCCGCATCACTGGAATAGATTCACTGTATCCATTTGAACCGTACACAATAGTAATTATCTGATCCGCATACACAAATAATATTATCGCAAATGGGAAGCCGATAAATAAAAGTGTTTTTTCTAATAACTTATTCATTTGAAGCCATCGCACTTTATCCTCAGAGTGCAATCTAACCAATACTGGCAGCAATGCATTAATTAGTACTTCTGGAACTACAAGAATCAGAACAATTAATTTCATAACTGCCTGATATTGTCCGACCGCTCTGTCTCCTAACCAATATGCTAAAAGTAAAGTATCTAATTGAAAAAACAATGTCCCAAACAAGAGATGAATTCCGAATGGAAGCCCCTTCTTGAAAGTCGATTGCCATCCTGAAAAAGTCATTTTAATTGAATCAAGAACAACTATTTTTCGCAATCTCGGAAAGATTAGAAAAACACCAAGCATCCTGCTTAACACGAACGCAACAGCAATATAAATTAATTGCACATGAAGCAGCCCAAGAATAGCTATGGAGCATAACAAAAATAGATTCTGGAAAAATGTTGTGCGTGTCTCTTCATATAATTGCTCATGACCTTTGAAGAGGGAAAAAAAGAAACTCGTTAGAGCATTGCCGACAATACTGATACTCAAAAAGAACATTAATGTCTTTGTTGCTTCGCTGAAGTGAGAAACAATAGCAATTATAGACATCACAGCAATTGAACCGAGGGCGAAGATCATCTTAATTGGCAAGAATCGTCGAACAAATTCAACACTGCGATCACGCGAACGAGCCACTTCGGTTGTTAAAAGTAAATCAAAACCAAAATCTGCGACGATATAAAATAATGTGAGATATGTGTGAGCAATTGTAAATTGCCCGAAACCTTCCGGACCATAGAATCTTGCAATCCCGATAAAAAGAAGCATGTTAGAAAACATGCGGGTCATGACCGAGAGAAAAGAAAAAATAGAATTGCGATTAATGAGGGTTGCCTCTCTCATCTCATTATCTCATCTTTCGTTTCCAGCGAAGTCCAAACCAATCCGAGCGAATTGTTACCCAAATATTCTGATATCTATCTGGATTTAATTCCCTAAGGCGTTTCAATCCCTCCCCTGAAAAGGCGACGAATAGAGCAACCAGTGATGAGATAACCAAGGCGAGAAGAAAGTACAAACTTATCTTGGGTTTAGCTTTTCGTTCTGGGACTGACGCTCTGTCAAGAACAACAACCGATGGTGTGCTCCTTTGCTCTTCAACCTTTGCCTGTTCGTATAGCGGTGTTATAAACTGAAGTATCTTGTATTGGATTTCAACCTCGCGATACAACCTAATATAATCAGCTGCTAACTGCGGCGTCTGACGAAAAGGAATGAGTATTTTCATTTCATCTGGTGCTGATTTAGAACCGGAACTCATTTCGTTTAATTTATTCTTGATTTCATCCACTTCGATCTGCGCGGCAGCAATACTTGGGTGTGATGGTGAAAGAGTGCGATTCAAAACACTCAATTCTATTTCTTTCGTAGCGAGTTGTGCATATATCGCTGCACCTGCTTTAATGGA
Organism: Ignavibacteriales bacterium; assembly: GCA_016207985.1. Classification (GTDB taxonomy): domain Bacteria; phylum Bacteroidota; class Ignavibacteria; order UBA10030; family SZUA-254; genus JACQYX01. The sequence continues at coordinate 4,143 of JACQYX010000023.1, forward strand.
TGCTTCAGTTTGTTCCGGCATCGCAATGATACCATATTTTAGCTGAAAAGATTTCAGGGCTTCCACTGATTTCCGGATATCTTGAAGGTTCTGATTGTATCGTTTCTCAATAAATTCACGGTTCCCTTTTGCATTCTGTACTTGCAAATGGGAGTTGATTTCATTCAGCATTTCTACAAAATAATTCGCCATATCAGCAGCCCGCTTGGGATCCTTATCGTAAACACTGATTTGAAGCGTCCCCTCATCGGCGATTTCAAATTGAACATTCCCAAGCAGTTCCTTCATCGTTTTCTCGCGAGGGTATTTGGTGATCTCATACACCTTCGTGAGATTGAATTTTTCGATTACCCTCATTAAAGCATTTTCACTTTTCAAGATACCAACGTACCGTTCCTCGGACTTACGAGAGCAATTATTGTTGTAACAATAGTTATTGAAAGTACAAACCACGTAATAAATTTTCTCCACCTCGTTACTATGGAGAAAAAATCCAAGATAGTATCACCAAGTACTTTCGGTGAATCGCTTGCCGTCATAGGTTGCGATATGTGCTCTATGTTATTTGATTGATCAGACATAAATTATACCCTGGTTTATACTATTAAGGTTTTGTCACCTGCACTATCACCACCGCAATTCCAATCACCACACTTAGCACACTCGCAGCTTGACTTGCGATGGTCATATAATATGCGAATGGGCGATCGGGATCCTTCGGTACCCAGATGTAATCACCATCTTCGATCGTTGTCTCATCCGGATCGAGCCATTGTTTTGTTTTGCTCTTGATGATTTTCATGTCACCTTTGCGTGCCCGGTCTGTAAAACCACCTGCTTTTGTAATATAATATTCTGACGACATATCCTGTATGAATGGAACATGCCCCGGTGTAACGACTTGACCGAACACATAAATTGTTTTCTTGATCGAAGGCACGACAATGTAATCTTCATCTTGTAGGATGATATCTTGAGAACTATCGGCATCAATGAACAATTTTTCAAAATCGACGTTGACAATCTCTTTGCGAAGACGAAGTTCCGTCTCGAGAAAATAATCAAGACTATCTTCTAACGATACGCCACCACGAGCACTAAGAAGACGCTCAATTTCGACTTCCTTGGTCTGAATGGAACGCCTGTTCAGCGATGCCGACTTGAAAGCCGCGAACTCTGTGAATCCACCCGCTTGTCGGATAACTTCTGAAAGCTTGGTCCGGTTTTTTGTAATCGGATATGTTCCGGGGTAAAGAACCTCACCAACAATTGTTACTCGATAATGCTCGCGTAGCTCGGTTTTCGCCTTAACGACTATTCGGTCACCGGGCTCGAGTGGAAAATTTGGTTGCTTGTTAGCGATTACATCATCAATATTAATGATCGTCGTGGATAATGCAGTTCCACTGACGTTTTGACGAGAAAATTCAATACTATCACTCAATGCAAGTCGCGTGAAGCCCATTCCAATCTTTATTGCATCAAGTAAACTATCTCCGTCGGCATACTCATACCGCCCCGGTGCATTGATTTCACCATAAATTCCAATAACATTTTTTGTGGGATTTTTCCTCGGAACTATCACTACATCACCTTCACGAAGATATGGATTCCATTTGTCTTCTTTAGTTGCTAAGAATTTTATAATATCGACTCTATCTTGAGAACCCTCCCGATGCTTCAAAACAATATTCCGAAGCGACATCCAGTAGATCACATCACTCAAATCACCCTGCGTTTGGAGTCTCGATGGTTTATTTGCTTCTTCAATCGCTTTCGTCGTCCGATCGACGGAGCTGAGTGTATATAATCCAGCATTTAGTACATTACCTGTAACCGTAACGATGATAGGTCTCGGCTTGATCAGTGTTACTGTTATTTCAGCAGAGAGATATTTCTTCCGTGCTTCGTTCAATATCTTTACTTTCGCTTGTGCGAGTGTGAGATCGGAAATCATCACTTCACCGATCGTCGGAATGATTAGTGTCCCTTCGGGTGTTACATTGAGTGAAAAGTTCATCGGGGGACTCATCCAGATATTTACAGCTATGAGGTCCGATGGTCCTACATAATATTTTTCAGGATTGATTGTTGATTCAAGCGGTACACCAGTAGGTTGAACGACATTTTGTACTCGTTTTTCTTGTGAGAATAATCCGAGTTCATCTAAAATCGTCGTTTGCTGTTTCTCTTGCGAAATGGAGAAAGACACAACCAACAAAAATAAAAATATCTTAGAAATATTTTTCATTAACATCCGACAATTAACGGTTCCCATATAACTTTTCATAATAGTGTTGATATTCTCCGCTGATGATTCGACGCCACCATCTTTCGTTGTGCAAATACCAATCGATTGTTTTGCTTAATCCTGTTTCAAATGTCATACTCGGTTTCCATCCAAGCTCTTTTTCTATCTTCGAAGCACTTATTGCATAGCGCCGGTCGTGGCCAAGCCGGTCTTTTACAAACTTTATAAGTGAATCAGGTCTATTCAATGTTTTCAATAATAAACGAACGATATCGATATTCTTCCATTCATTGTTCCCCCCAATGTTGTACACTTCCCCTAATTTACCATTTCGCATAACAACATCTATTGCGACGCAATGGTCTTTTACAAAAAGCCAATCTCTAACATTTAAACCATCGCCATAAACCGGCAGCGGTTTATTATCGATAGCGTTTGCAATCATTAATGGAATTAGTTTCTCCGGGAATTGATATGGTCCATAATTATTTGAACAACGAGTGACGACAACCGGCAGTCCGAAAGTATGGTGATAAGCTAATGCAAGTAAATCTGCCGAAGCTTTCGATGCAGAGTAAGGACTGTTTGGATGAAGTGGTGTTGCCTCGATAAATTTACCAGTCGATCCTAACGATCCATAGACTTCATCCGTCGAGATCTGAATAAATCGCTGGATGCCTGTTTCTTTTGCGACATCGAGTAAAACATTGGTGCCCGCAACGTTAGTCTCAATAAACACCGCTGGACCCATTATACTGCGGTCGACATGAGACTCAGCGGCAAAATTTATAATGACCTCAACATTATACTTCTTCACACAAGGATCAACATCTTGACGGCTGCAGATATCACCTTTAATAAAATGATAGTTAGGATGATTCTCAATATCCTGCAAATTTTCCGGATTCCCGGCATAGGTTAGCTTATCGAAATTAATTATGGTGTCTTCGGTATGCTCTTCGAGCATGTATTTAACGAAATTGCTCCCTATAAAACCGCAGCCGCCTGTTACTAAAATTATCATTAGTTATCTGTCGTTAATCATTTGAAAAATTTCCCATTATTATAGGGAAACAACGGATTTAAATTACGAAATTGACTCTCTAAAGTCAATAAAACGAACGATATTACGGATAGCATCTCACGGTACTTTTTTCTGGAATTCAAAACAAGTTTCAAACTTGTAACAAATTGGTAGGCAATATTCCTTTTTTAAGATGACATACTTTCATGAATCTAAAAAATATTCTTGAAAAAACCTAAGATCAGATTACCCGAACGGCTTCTACCATCAGCCATCCGACTTTCCCATCAGCCAAACGGATTTTTCTCCATTCACCTACAGCGTCAAGGAACTCAACTTTTACTCCTTCGTGAAGCACGAATAAATCGGTGCTTTGTACATCCGGTGCGCTTTTAACAGATACTGTTTGCGAGAACACCACAGCCCATTGCTCTTTCTGCTCGCTCTGATAACGCTGAAACATACCGATGAAGGAAAGCACAGTGATGATGAGAGCGGTAATCGTTCCAACAAAGGCTAACCGCTGAAACGTAATACCTCGGAGAACAAAGATTAATGCACCGCAGATTGCCGTAATCCAGAGAAAGATGATAGCCGCCCACGACCATCCGCCAGAGGAAAATAGGTCGATAAATGATTTCCACCAGTTAATAATAAAGAGGCGCGGGATCGGTTCGATTTTATCTATTACTCTTAAATTAGCCAGTTGAAGATTGTAGTTGATGTCGTCGTCGTTTGGTGAGAGGCGTTTTGCACGCTCATAATTCAGTATTGAAGCTGGAATATTATTTTGTTTGAAATACACATTACCAAGATTATAATAGAGTGCAGGACTCGCGTATCCATTTTTGATAATCTGCTCGAGCATTTGAGCAGCTTTTTGATATTCACCACTGCGATAGAGCTGATTCGCCTGCTCGAACTGCAGAGCTGCTTCCTGTGCAAAAGCGAGACTACTGATGAACAGTAAAATTATCACTAAAAAATTTCTCATCGCAATTTCTCCTCGATTGTAGATATCAACTCAATCGTTTCTCTATACACCTGATCCAGTTGCACAGCATCTGTTACCGGGGCAAAGCGTGCGAACTCACACATCTCGATTGTTGATGTGAGTTTATTCGATACTTCTTTAGGAATATTTCGGTTTTCAAGAGTTGTGCGTACAAAATCAATCGATAAATCGGACGGTGGAATTCCTAGCTTATCGGCAATATATCCCCAGAGCGCCCGAGAAACCTCTGTATAAAATTCTTCTTTCTTTTTCGCATCTAAGAATTTTTTCGCTTCATCTAATCGGCGGTGAGCTAACTTTCGTGCTTTACGATTTCTGACAAGTAAAAGATTTCCTTGTAGTTTTTCACGACGCTTAGCATAGAACATAAACCCGACGAATGCTAAAATCGGACTTATGGATAAAACAAGGAACATCGGCGAGCCGGCGAATGTATCTCCTTTACTTCGCAATGATATCGTCTCGCTCTTGATAAAGCGTATATCTTCGCCAAGTAATTTCACATCTTCTTTGCCGATACCGACTGCATATGTCGGCGTAGTTTCAGAACCTTTTTCAACATTCAATATAAAATCCGGACTACTTAGAGAGACAAAAATCTTTTTATCGACATCAAAATAAGCAAACTGTACCGAAGGAATTTTCTGGTCACCGGGATGCCGTGGAATCAACAGATACTCAAACGTTCTGCTTCCCGCAATTTGATCACCTTGCTTTGTTATGTTATCGGAAATCTTCGGCTCGTACTTCTCAATATCCGATGTTAAATTAATGAGAGGTGCTTCGAGAAGCTTCAAATTTCCTCTGCCCGAGATTTTCACTTTAAGCGTTACTGGCTCATTCGTTTTTGTCTCGCGTTTATCGAGCCAAGCTTCCATTGTATATTTACCAACAGCACCACTAAAGTTGGGTGGTAAATCTGCAGCCGGCAGCGGAAGTACGGTAATATTCAACGGCTGACTGCGAACCTTGTGACTCACATTGGCAACATTACCAAAAAATGGATCATTGAAAAACTGGTCGAAGATATCGTTTGAGCGGCGACGCGTTTGTACCTGTACAACACACTCAACATCCATCGGGTCGATTGCGAGTGTACCACTCCGCTGCGGGAAGAGCGCAACTTTTTTCAGGATGCCAACGCGATATTGTTTTCCATTCACGACTTCAGTTGAAAGCTGAACCTGTTTAGAAACATCGAGGTCTTCGCTCCAAAATCCCGTCAACGCTGGTAGTTTTGTCAAGTTGTAATTAACAACATTCACACGAGTATAAATTTTATAAGTAGCAGTGATTTGCTCACCCTGATATACGCGAGCTTTATCAACAGTAACCTTGAGAAAAAGATTGTCTCCAATCTGCTTTCCGATATCTGATTCTTGTTGTGATTGACGTGATTGCTGTTTCTGCTGCGGTGCACCTTTTATAACTTCAATAGTTATCGGTTGTGTTTGCAGTTGTTTTCCACCATGATTTATAAATGCAGGCGGTATTACAAATTTCCCCTCCGCTCTTGGCTGAAGAACATAACTGTAGGATATCGATGCAGACATCGCTCCATTTATGAACTGCATATTTGTAGATTGATTCGGACCTGATAGTGTGAGGAAATCGTTGAATGATGGCGGTCGGAAATTGCTACCGCCACTCGATCCACTCAGCGTAAAGGTAATCTCAAATTGTTCACCCATCGCAAGCTTATTCCGATCCACAGATGCAGTGAAGGTTGCATCTTGACCAAATGCAAAATGCAAAAGGCAAAAGGCAATAATCAAATTAAAGACAATATGTAAGAGCAATTTACTCACGCGTGATGGTTCGTATCATTTGTCAGTTGTCATTGGTCAATTGTTCATGGTTCCTGGTTCTTTGTACTTTGTTATATATCAATCTGAAATCTAAAATCTTATATCACCAGTCTTTTTCAACTCTGATTCTTGCTGGAACTTTCTTCTTCAATTTCTTTTGAACATCTTTTTCTTCGTTCTTCAATGCTTCAAGGATTCGTTCAGCGTCTTCTTTTGATATTTGCTGCTTTTTCTGCTCTGCTTTTTGCTGCTGCTGCTGTTTCTCCTGCTGCTTTTGTTGATCTTGCTGCTGCTGTTGATCATCCTTCTTCTGATCTTGTTTCTGGTCTTTCTTTTGATCTTGTTTTTGTTTTTGTTGCTGTTGCTGCTGCTGTTGTTGGCTTCACCATATCTTTCCTGCTTGTAAAGTGCATCGCCTAAATTGAAAGCACCTTGCTTCAGCTCTTTATTCTTCTCGAGCGCTTTGCGGTAGCTTACTTCCGCATCCGGGTATTTATCTTTTTTATATGACTGATTTCCTTCGCGAATAAGCGAGCGTTCCGATTGGGCACCAGCGTAATTCAGCCAGATAAAAACTATAAATAAGGTAAGAAATATTTTCATCATCGTTCCCTGAATAAATTCCAATTTGCCATCCAACGATTTTTTCGTTCAGAGATAAAAAACTCAAGTATCAATAATAAAATAGCGGCAGTAAGAAAATATTGAAATCGATCTTCATACTCAGTAAATACTTTCGCACCAAACTCCTTCTTTTCCATCGTTTGAATCTCTTTAAAGACCGCATCCATTTCATCCTGCTGATTCGTAGCACGGATATAAATTCCGCCGCCTGCCTCTGCGATTTGCCGCATTCCTTGTTCATCGAGTTTAGTTACAACTGTATTCCCACTTTCATCTTTTTTGTATCCCGTCTGTGTATTCCCCTGATAGATCGGAATCGGAACACCGTCGGGTGAACCCATCCCGATTGTATGAATAATGACGCCTTCGCTATTTGCATCCTTCGCAGCAGCAATTGCATCGTCTTCGTGGTTCTCACCATCGGAGATGATGATTATGACTTTGTGTTTCTTCTCGCCCACAGCAAACGACTTCATCGCAAGCTTGATTGCCGAACCGATTGCTGTTCCCGGAATCGGAACAACATCGACATCGATCGTACTTAGAATGAGACGAGCAGCCGAGTAATCGGTTGTGAGCGGCAACTGCAAATAACTATCGCCTGCAAATACAATCAAACCGAGTCGATCATTCTGGAACTTATCAATCATGCGAGAAATTTCTTGCTTGGCACTTTCAAGTCGGTTTGGTTTGATATCTTCGGCTTTCATACTGTTAGAGACATCCAATGCTATAATAATATCAACGCCTTCTCGCTTAACTTCTTCCATCTTCGTTCCGATTTGTGGATTAGCAATTCCAAGAATTAATATCGCCAAAGCGCTGAATGTAAAAAAGAATTTTATCGTTCGCTTATATTTACTGACCGATGGCATAAGCAGCTCAAGCAGCACTGGATTGCCAAAGCGTGATAAACCACGTCGGCGTAATTGTAGCGCCCACCAAAAAAGTATAAGCAGCACAGGTAGAAATGCAAGTGTGTATAAGTATTCAGTATGTGCGAAACGAATCATAATGACATCACCTCCGACTTAAGCTGTCTAAAAAGAAGGGATTGTCATTCTGAACGAAGTGAAGAATCTCGAAAATACATTGAAATGAGAGATTCTTCGGTCTCCCGCTCTTCGAGCGGGACCCCTCATAATGACAACTTCCGGACTTTTTGGTGAACCTTAGT
>JACQYX010000052.1 GCA_016207985.1 Ignavibacteriales bacterium
AATGTACATGCATAAAAATTCGCAGTGGGGAATTCTTCAGGTGGTGCTTTCGGGGTCCATATTTTTGCACTGTGAGATCTCATTATTACACCAGAATCACCGACTGTCCAGATTCTATCGAAGTTCTGATAGTTGATCGAATGCAGATTATACGGAAGCCGTTGATTAGTATACAAATCCCATGTATTACCCCGATTTGTCGTACGGAATATACCACCGCTGTCACCAACCATATATCCAGCTCTTCCGGGAGCAGTGAGAAGATATATATCATTAAGATTTTTCATCGCCGGGTCAGGATTCGTATATGAATAATCGGATGCAATCAACTTTCCGTCTGCCAAACGAGTAAGACGAATGATTGTACCATTATCACCGACGGCTAAGCCGGTATCGGTTAACGAGAAGCTGGTAGCACGCAGAGTTTCAGTTGTTGGTGATGATACGACCTGCCATGTATAGCCGTTATCTTCTGTATATAAGATCGTTCCCTCTTCGCCAACAATAACAGCAATCGATGGAAAAGATTGCTCAAACCAATAAAAGCTTTTACGTGAAGGGTTATAAACTTCAATCCAGGAGTAGGCATAATATTGATGAGGCGGTATCGTAAAGATCTCGGAAATGATAAGATCATCCCCGAATGTGTCTCCACCATTCTGATCGGGTGTATTGGTGAATAGCTCGCAACCCGAAAAAATGAATATGAAAATGATTGAGAGTACAAATAAAATATTAACAAACGATTTCATTATTATCTCCAGTTTGATAACGAGTGTTGTGGGAACGATTAAAATTGTAACTCGAATGTGAACGAATGTGTTCCCGGTAAATATTGGAAGTAATTATAACCATAATCTAAGGAACCGTCAAATCCTAACGTGTTCAATTTCAAACCAAAACCGCCTGTAGCTCCTTCATTTGTCAACGATACGCCAATCCGCGTTCGAAGCATCGGAATATCATATAGCGTTCCGATATCAAATGCGAATGAAGATGCACCGACTTCCGTATTAAAAAGATATGATCGGATGTATTTTCCGTTAATACCGACACGGAATTGATCCGTTACCTGACGAGCATAAGCGATACTAAAAGCATAATCGCTGGCTTTAAAATTTCGCCCTGTACCTTCGGGAAAAGCAGGTGTCGTCTCGATCATGTCGTCGGTGACCAACATGATCACGCTGACACCGATAGCACCGATACCTGGCAGATTCTTCACGGCACCGGCAAAAGAATGCTGGATATCCGCAAACCATGCCGTATAACAAAATCCTACACCTACATCATTAACTGATAATACTCCGGCAGGATTGAATGCGATTGACGAGACACCTTCTGCTACTGCGACTTGTGCACCGCCAATGCCAACAGCGCGTGCGCTAGTCGGGATCTTCAGGAATTGTTCGGAGACTACACCGGATCTATTGCCGGCATTCAAATTCACTGTTACAATCATAATTAAAATAATTATGAGTGCAGTTTTAAGATTATTTTTTGTCAATGTCATAGCTCTATTCTCCTTGTATCTTTCTTATCGGATGATAACGAACTTACCGATTTGAGTGCCGTAATCAGATTCGACACTGAAAATATAGACACCACTTGCCAATGCTCTATTGCTTTCACTTAATAAATCCCAATCGATCTCACCCCTATCAATGCTGTAATCATCTAAAATGGTATTTCCTTTCTTGTAACCTGTTGCTGGGGTATTTTCGATAGTAGTAATTAAATCACCAACTAGTGTGAAGATTCGGAGAGTCCATTGGCCCTTGGGCATGTGAATAAATTTAATTCTTCGCTCATTTTCATTCCAATATTTCGCTAAACCTTCCCAGCCGCCGCTCTCGTATGTATATTCTTCATCAACACGGTAAGGATTCGGTACAACCAAAACCTTACCTGATTCGTATGATGGAGCGAATGGGAGATCGATTTTTAGTCTATTCTCGCGGATACTCGATTCACTATTTTCGGAATACAATGTATCGTACCTTACACCCCCTTCGATTGGAACAGGTATTATTGCGATATCTGGTAATCCGAATGCAGTTACCGAATACCAATAACGCTTGCCGCGAACTAACGGCGAATCGACGAATGTCGAATCTAAATAAAATGCTACAAGACTATCGATTGACCACAATTTTGCGGAATCTGGAATTGAATATTGGCGAAGAAGGGTAAAGCTGCTGATTGGCGGATCATCACCGATATCTTCACTTCGATAAAGTTTAAAACCAGAAAATATTCTTCCACCGGGTAAGGAATCACCGATACATTGATGACCTGAACATCCTCCTGCACCTTGACCGCATGGTGTATTTATACGTCGCCAGTGATCGCGGGGAAATCCCTGGGCAAGTTTATTCGAATCGTCCCACACCCATCGCAATCTTATACCTTTTGCAGGTGCAGGTAGTGTATCGAGCTCAAGTTTGGGCGATACAGGAACTGTGGGTGAAACATAACCTCGAGAATATAATTTAACAGCTTTTTGCGCATTTTCTTTCAGATTATTAGTACCTTCAGTAACACCGTAGCCCGATACTAGAGCAACTGAGATTTTCAATGTATCACCTGGTACTATTTCGTCGAAAGGACCAAAGCTGAAATAAAAACGTGTATCAGATAATTGAGTTGGTGATTGGGGAACATCGAAATCTGAAGGGAAAGCGCTGCCATTCATCCAGGTATAGATATTTGAATCCTGCGTTCCAGGATCAATGTGACCTGGTGTTGTGAAATCAGCCCAATGCCATATAAAGCGAATCGAATCGAGAGGTTTAGGTGTTGCTAAAATAGTAATGCCAACCGGTGTTGAACCTCTATCAATCGGATTATGTGAATATGCCATACGCAACGAATCCATATAATCAGTATAATTATGCTGGTAATATCCAGACACATTAGTCGGTCCGATGTCGCAATCGGCAAAGAAACCAACCCATATATCACGGATGATTTTGCGTCCAACATTGATAAAATAATAATCGAATGGCAGTACACCTTCGGCAAATGTTCCATCCCACGCATAAGATTTTTGGACCACTTTAATTCCCATCTGTATATGACCTGAGATAATTGGTCTTCTAAAAGTATCAATACCTGAACAATATAAATCATTCTGCGATATCGCAAAATAATCCTCATCGACATTCGGTTCACCATGATCGGGTATACCATTTTTCTCTAAATAAATATCTGCATTATTTTTCCATGGATAACTACCATCTGGATTGGGATGACATTTATCTCTCGATCCTGGATCATAGTTATCGCCGGCTGGGTCAGGATTATTCACGGGATCGTATGGTTTTCCATCACAACTTACCTCTGTTGGATCGGGAAGTCCATCTGCACCAACGTCATCCGTGAGAGGATTCCAATCACCGTCGTTATCGAATCCATCAAGATCGTCTTCGTCAACCAAACCGTCATTATCATCATCACAACCTCTGAGATTCGGAATTCTTTTACCTGTAGCGTAATTGATTGTATCACGGATAGAAGTTTGCCAGAAATGTTCACGAGGACGATGGGAGTATTCCGGTAAAATCTCCTTCCGAGCGTCCCAGCCGTTGTATCCTTCCGATACACGGATAGCACCGTCAATAATCCCTCCGATGCGAGGTCCTGCCCCATAAACATGCTCTACACCCGAGCCAGCAGGATATTCTAATCCAAAACCATCAGGGACATTCCTAGCATCACCATCCCATGCTTGCAGACCCATCGTCATCTGATTACTCAGCCATACACGCATATTGAATCCCTGCTTGATGCGCTGAGCCCAGTTAACTGTTGTTTTTGAAAGAGTGCTACTCTTCTTTTTTGTCGATGACTGAAGGAAAGAAAAAAGCCCAATAGTCAATAACAATATGATAATTATTTTTTTCATACGTAAAAGCCCTTTAAATATCATAATTATTTTCAATCCCAATTTAGCTTAACACCGAGTAAAATCTGTCGCGGTGCCTCGAAGTTAGTTGGATCGAGCAAAGAATACTCAGCTTTATACCAAGGCAAAACAACGCCCTGCGTTGGATTGTTCGGATCGATATCACCATATTGATACACATCGCCTGTAAGATTATATATTGCACTACGTATTGGATTCTTTCGATTCAATAGGTTTGTTACATCGAGAGTAACCAATAAGTTGATCCCCTGCACAACCTGAATACCCTTGTAAATAGAGAGATTAAGGGTCGTTGTATAAGGTGCAGTTTCACTGTTGATCAGATAAACATTCCGAGCGGTGACACGGCTTCCCTGAAATCCGGTATATGGAAAACCACTTCCAAAATTCCAAGTCAGCGAGATGCCATAATTATTAAGGTACGGCACTCCGAATGTTGGCTCTTCCCTCGGACCAACACGATATGTAGCAAAGATGTTTGCCGTATGGTTCTGATCCCAATCGAGACGTGTCTCTCGAGGAAGTTGGAATTCAGGTTGATAGATAGATGCTAACGGATTTGACGATCTTCCTTTTACAATCTGATAAGAATAACTGACTGCAGTGGAGAAATTTCCAAGCATGAACAGCAAAAGCCATATCGTCCGTAAATTGATCTTCGAAACCCGCTTCATATGCAACGGTTCGCTGAGGTTTCAACGATGGATTACCTATCCATGAATTAGCACTGGGAATGAAGGGGTCGCGGTAATAAGTATCACGATCCGGGAATTGTAGAAAATGGCCGTAATTGAAATAGAAAACAATTCGGTCAGTTACTGGATAACCGATCGATAGTCTTGGACTAAAATAGCCATGAGTAAGAAAATACCAGAACCGAGAGGCATCATTCAAACCCCTGCCACGATAGATGCGAGCATTTACGGATTTAGCAGTATTATAGTCGATTGTTTGTCCGTACTCAAGATCGTATATCCAATCAGGATCTGATTGTCCTTCGATTGTATCAATCCAGTCGTATCTCATTTTCCAGTATGAAAGCCAATCGTCGTTAAATACCTGCCGGCCAATATCAAGATAATCATAACGCAGACCTACGTGGAGATTCAAACCTGCAAGCTCGATGTTATCCTGAACGTATAATCCTCCTCTGTTAGGATAATTGTTTAGATGCCATCGATATATACCGTAACCGGGAAAATCACCATGTTGATACAAGGGATCGGGGTTGGGTGGAGTTTTAACATTCCCATCCGCGTCGGTAAATGGCACCATCGGGTATTGTATCTCTGTCGAGTTAATTTCCTCGTAATGTGCTTCGAATCCTGTCTTTAGCATGTGCAGGGGGTGAACTTGAGTATTATAATCCATTCTTACTGACCATACGCTAGTTAATGCTTTATACCAGCGTTGAGATGTTCCCAAATCTAAGAAGAAATCTCCATTAACATCTCTGTCTTCCCAAGCAGAGGAATATTGAGGTGGCGTAATTCCTGCAATGTCATTACCGTCACGGCTCTCGAGTTTTGCAAGATAAATGCGGATGAATGAATTTGGATTAAAGAAATGCTGCCATGATAAATTGTGCATAATGGATAAACTTGCACCCAATGAAGAAGAATCAGCCCGATATTTCCAATCTTTAACGTATCCATGGCTTGTTGAAAGACTTGCCCGGTATCCATAGCTAACCTGATCGTTTCCGCTGATATCATATTTCAACTTAGTGTTGAAGGTGAACGAATTGCTCTGGTTATCTCTGAATTTAAATCCGAGCCCATTGAGTAATCCGCCAAGAAATCCATTCAACTGTACTTTGCGTTCAATCGGATTATAAAATTCATTATGCACATATCGATAAGGACCATCGCTTCGGTTCATATCCGCGCTCAAAAAGAATGTAAGCGATCCGGGGACATCAACACCGAATCCTGGAATAACATACTTAGTGAACGGCTCCGGTCCGCCGAAGGAGAATGAGCTGTATGCTTCATTTTGATTATCACCGAAAAGTCGATCAGTCCTACCTTGTATCGATCCAGTATAACGTTCGGAACCGGATTTGGTGACGATGTTAATAATTCCCGATTGTGCATTTCCGTAATCAGCATCGAATCCGCTTGTTTGAACGCTGACCGATTGGATGGCATTAGCCGAAACGGCTAAACCGCTCGCTCCTCCACCGATGACACCTGATTGGACACCGGCATAAAGCTGTGCTAACTGAGCATTCGCACTATTCGTTGCAAGTAACTCACCGGAGTTACCAACTATACTATTGGTCGGGATTCCATCTACTAAATATTGCACCTCGTTTGCACGCCCGCCGCGAAGGAAAAGATTGTTCCCCTGTTTGACTACCCCGGCTTGTAACTTCAGGACGTCTTCAACACTCT